>CAUZHA010000017.1:0-50106 GCA_963579555.1 Planctomycetes bacterium UBA1146 | reverse complement strand
CATGGAAGGAAACTGGGTGGCTCCCTACGACCTGGCGGAAGAAAACCCGCGCCCGGGAGATGAATGGGAAATCGATTTCCTCGCGGCCGAGTCGCGCGGCTGGACAGGCGGCAATGTCAGTGACGTGCCGACCTGGATCAGCATGAACTTCCTGCGCGCGAACGCTGTCCCTCTCATACCCGAGGACCTGGTGGATTTCGATGCCATGGCTGCCCAGGGCAGATTCACGAGCCCCGACAACATCGTGGCGATCTCGACGACCTACGTCGAGAACACCACCGATGAGCCGATGCGGGTCTACGTCTGTTCCGCCAGCGATGACTCGATTCGCGTCGACATCAACAACCACAACGTGACCCTCATCAGCGCCTGCCGCGGCAGCGCCGGCGACTGCCAGGAGGTTACCTGCGCCGATTTGGCGCCCGGGATCAACAAGATCACCACCCACGTCTGGGAGGGTGGAGGCGGCTGGAATATGAGGCTCGGGCTGCGGGATGCGGACATGCAGGTCCTGGATGACTTCAGCGAGGGGGTTATATTCCACGGTACCGGCGAGGATGACGAGCTCGAGGGACAGGAGGTCGCCGAGGCCCCTGATTGCACCCTCGAGGGGGTCAACCCCTTCGGCTGGATCAGGACCGAGGCCTGGAACATGCTGTTCCTTGACCAGGACGGCGGCTGCGGCGGCGGCGGACCCGGCCGCATGAGCGGCAATTGGGTCGCGCCCTACGAGATGGAGGAGGAGAACCCTCGTCCGGGAGATGAGTGGGACATTGAATTTTTCGATGCCGAATCGCGCGGCTGGACGGGCACCTTCAGCCCCCTGCCGACCTGGTTCAGCGCCGCCTTCCTGCAGGATGAGGGAGGAATCAACATCACCGTCGGCGATCTGGTGGATTTCGAGGTCATCGCTCCCCAGGTTGGATTTAACGGCACCGACAACATCGTCGCGATCGCGACGACCTACGTCGAGAACACCACCGATGCCCCGCTGCGGGTGGATGTCTGCACCGCGAGCGATGACTCGGTGCGGATCGATGTCAACAATGTCAACGTGACCCTGGTCAGCGCCTGCCGCGGCAGCGCCGGCAACTGCCAGGAGACCCGTTGCGCCGAGCTGGCGCCCGGCGTCAACAAGATCACCGCCTACGTCTGGGAGGGCGGCGGCGGCTGGAACATGAGGATCGGTCTTCGCGACCAGAACGGCCTGGTTCTCAGCGACGTCAGCGAAGATGTCGTCTTCCTCGGCTCGGGAGCGGATGATGAGCTCGAGGGGCAGTTCGTCGAGGAGGCGCCGGAGGATTGCTTCGAGGCTGGTCCTCCTCCTCCTCCGGATGATGAAGGATTTGAGAATGTCGGTCCCAACGGGATCGCCACCCAGTCCTCCGAGGGCTGGGACGGCAATCCGCAGCGCGGAATTGACGGCAACACCGATGGCCAGTGGGGCGGCGGCTCCGTCACGCATACCAACGGCGCGCCTTCCTGGTGGGAGGTCGACCTGATGGACACCTACTACATCGCCTATATGCGGATCTGGAACCGGCTTGATTGCTGCAGCGAGCGCCTGACCAATTTCACGATCACCGTGCTCGACTTTGAGCGCGAGGTCGTCTGGGAGGAGACCTTCCTTCCCAATAACGAGCAGATCGCTGGCGCCTTCCTGCCGATTGAAGATGTCGAGGCCGAGGGCCAGTACGTACAGGTCTCGATGCCCGGGCAGTTTCTGAGCATCGCGGAGCTGGAGATTCTCCAGCCGACCGACGCGCCTCCTCCCGTTCCGGACGAGATCTGCGACAACGGCATCGACGATGACGAGGATGGCGACGCCGATTGCGAAGACGCCGACTGCTCCGAGGCGGAGAGCTGCCAGGGACCGCCGGCGCCGGTCTTTGTGCGAGGAGATGCGGATGACAACGGCATCATCAACCTCACCGATGCGATCTTCAATCTCAACTACCTCTTCAGCGGCGGCGCGGAGCCGACCTGTCAGGACTCCGCCGATGCCGACAACAACGGCAGCCTGCAGCTAACCGATGGAGTGTTCATTCTCATGTTCCTGTTCAGCGGCGGAGCTTCGCCCCCGGATCCGGGCGTCGAGTGCGGAGTGGATCCGGCGGATCCCGCTGACGCGATCGCCTGCGACACCTACGACAGCTGTCTCTGAGCCTCCTGGCTCTCGGCTGGAGAGCGTTCGCTGCGGGTTGAGAAACGTGATTTCCCGGGGCTGCCGTCCCGGGAAAATCACGCGCCCGTTGCCTGATCGTTGATGCGGGTATTATGTGTTGATTTCGAATTGAACTTGCCGACAATCAACATTGATTCAGCGGTCAGGAAGGATTGAAATCGCTAACGGGTCAGCCCGCGGGGAGGCGCCATGCAAAAGACGTTCGCTACAGTCGTGTTCCTGTCGCTGCTCGGTTGCGGTACGGGCGTTTTCGCGCAAGGTCTTGTGGCGCGCTACGAGTTTGAAGGAGAGTTCTGCGACAGCTCCGGCAATGAGCTTCACGGTATACCCATCGGCGATGCGGCCATCGTTTTTGACGAGGAGAGAGACAGTGATGTCCTGATTCTCGATGGCGCGGGTGACACGGTGATGCTCGGCAGCGATCCCCTCTTTGACTGGACCGGGGCATTCAGCGCGGCTTTCTGGATGAAGGTGGAAGCCTGGCAGGAAAGCTGGGACACCGTTCTCAAGAAGGAGTCGGTGTTCAGCTTTGAACGAAACCAGGCCTCAGAGGAGCTCGCCTTCTACCACTGGCCTAATTTCCACTCCACCACGGTCAGCGTGGCGGCCAATGGCTGGCACCATATCGCCGCGACCTTCGATGGGATCGAGCAGAACATCTACCTCGATGGCAAGCTCGTCTCGACGGTGGAGAATACCGGCGAGATGAACATCAACAGCGATCCGGTGTACATCGGCTCCAACGGCTCGTCGCGCTACTTCAACGGCCTCGTCGATGACGTGCGGATCTATGATGTGGCGCTTTCCGTCGAGGAGATCGAAGACCTTGCCGAGAGCATTGAGATCGATCCGGGACCTGGTGGCCCTGGTCCCGGGGATCCGGAACCCGCCGTACCCCAATTCGTAAGGGGAGATATGGATGACAACGGCTTTCTGAACCTCACCGATGCGGTCTTCATCCTCAACTTCCTCTTCCTCGGCGGGGCAGCTCCTTCCTGTTTCGAGGCCTGCGATGTCGACAACAACGGCATCCTGCAGCTGACCGATGGGATCTTCATGCTCAACTTCCTGTTCCTCGGCGGTGAGGCGATACCGGCTCCCCGGGACAGGTGCGGCCCCGATCCCGCGTCTCCTCCTGACAATTTCGACTGTGAGAGCTTCAACGGCTGCCCCTGAAACAGCCGGGGTCTTCTTGTTGTGCTGGCCCTGCCTTGGTGGTCTACTGATAGGGTAAGGGTCTTTTAGACGGAAGGGGATTGAAACCCTCCCTACCGCCCTCTTTCCCAGGGCGGCAGGCTGCCTTGTTATCAGTTGAATTCGATTAGCATGCCGCGACCAGGAGGTCTTGATACATGTATCGCTCAATAAGCCGTTTTTGCATTGGTTTCTCAGTCATCCTGCTCTTTGCTGTCCAGGCTGAGGTTCGGGCCCAGGCGATAGCCCAATGGGATTTTGAGGGCTCGCTCGAGGCGACGACCCAGAACCTGGAGCTCATCGGCGAATTTGCCACGCCGGCTTTTGAGCCCGTGTTTGATTTCGAGGAGAAGGAGATCGATGGCGATTTTGCCGAGGCCTGCAGGTTTGAGCAAGGCGTCTATTTCAGGCTCTCGCACGGGTTCAGCCCAAATGCAGGAGGAAACTACGTCAACCAGTACACCCTGATCATGGACGTGATGTATCCGGAGGCCTTCGGCAAAGACGATCCCGATGGATTTCTCGGGACCGCTGGCTGGCAGGGTCTCTACCAGACCAATGAGTCCAACACGAACGATGGTGATTGGTTCGTCAATCCGGCAGGCGGGGTCGGCATCAGCGGTAATTACGGCGGCTCAGTACCGGATGGGCAGTGGCACCGGCTGGCGCTTTCGGTGGATCTTGTCGCCGGCACCTATACCAGCTACGTCAACGGCGAGCGTGTGCAGCAGAACACGGGAGAGGCCGTGGATGGGCGCTTTTCCCTGGGTGAGACAATCCTGATCTTCGCTGATGAGAACGGCGAGACCGCCGGCGGGTACGTCAGCAGCATACAGGTCCGGGATGCCGCGATGACCGATGCGGAGATCGCGGCCTTCGGCGGCGCGACCGCCGAGGGGATTCCGCTTCCGGAATGCATCGGTCCGCGCTGCTGCCTGAATCGCCAGTTCAGGGCGAACTACATCGCCGACTCCAACGCCGTGGTCTGCTCCTGGGCGAGCCTCGAGGGGGACGAATCCTTTCGTGTGCTTCGCAATGGCGAGCCGGTCAGCGAGACGCTCACCGGCGATACGGTCAGCTTCGAGGACAGGGATCCTCCCACCGGCGGAGTCGCCGTAGAATACGTTCTCCAGCATCTGCAGGGAGAGGCTGTCGAGGTCGCCTGTTCAGGTTCGGTGAACACCTTCGGCTGTCCGGATCGTCTCGACTGCAGGGTAGACCAGGCCGTTTCTACCGTGGACCTGAGCTGGGGCGCAGGGGTGAATCTTCCCGTTTCCGGTTTCACCGTAAGCCGTGATGGAGAAGCGATCGCGGAGCTGGAGGCAGGGGCGCTCAGCTATACCGATACGGTTGCCGGGGCGGGGCGCTACAACTATACCGTCTCGATCCTGTCCGAAGACGGGGTCGTTTGCGACGACGCTCTCTCCTGCCTGGCGATTGTTACGGGGATCGATCTCGGGCCGGGGGTCGACGGGCTTCTCAACCAGTATGATTTCAACGGCGACCTGACCTCCTCAACGGGAGGCGCCGACCTGATAGCGATAGCCTCGCTTCCGCTCGACCCGGCCTTCGATGAGCCGGAGGTGCTCTTCGAGGATGCCGACATCGGCGGCGAGGAAGCCGAGGTCGCCTTCTATAGCCGCGGCACATTCTTCCGGCTTTTCACCGGCTTTCCTCCAAATGGCGGCGGAAATTATACCAACCAGTACACCCTGATTATGGACGTCATGTTTCCCGAGGGCTCCCTGCTGGAGTCGGGCTGGGCCGCCTTCTACAATACCAACCCGCCCGCCAGCAACGACGGCGACTGGTTCCTGCAGGGAGCCAACCGCGGTATCGGTATCTCGGGGAATTACGGCGGGACGGTGCTGCCTGACACCTGGCATCGGCTGGCCCTCGCGGTCGACCTGGTGGAGGGAACCTACACCAGCTACATTGACGGAACCCAGGTCCAGCAGAACACGGCCGAGGCGCTTGATGGCCGCTTCTCTCTCTATTCGATCAATGATGGGGAGCTCGAGGGGATCTCGATTTTCGCCGATGACAGCGGTGACAGCGCGAGCGGCTACGTGAACAGCGTGCAGATCCGTGACGTGGCCATGCCGGCCGGCGAGATCGCGGCCCTGGGCGGGCCGACCGCGGATGGCATTCCCGTCCTCGCCGAATATACCTGCCCGATGGCGCTTCAGTGCTGCGTTGACCGCGAGACGGGTGAGGTCAGCCTCTCCTGGGTGGGCGGTGAGGGCATGGAGGGGCTCGAGCTCTTCCGTGATGGAGAATCGATTGGCGCGATCGCCGGCGACGCGGCGTCTTTCAGCGATACGGATGCGGGCCCCGGCAGCCATGTGTACGAGATTCGGTCTACCGGAGAAGAAAATTGCGGTAACCTGCCGCTGGTCTGCCAGGCGCTCATCTTTGATGTCGGCGACTCGATCCTCTACGAGGGTTTTGATTGCTACCGAACCGATGAGGACCTGGCGGCGGCCGGCTGGGAGTCGGTCGAGGTGAACGAGCCCCTCGAGGATCAGCGCTGGACTGTCACAAATCCTTCGAGCCGGGCCAACCCGCCCTCGGCCAATGGAATGCCGACAACCGGGGGGTTTGTTATCTCAGAATACGCGGCGGCGAGTCTCGACGCTCCCGGCAGCGGCGTCTCTCACGACCTGTGGAGTCCCGTCTTCAGCGCCGCCGATCACGAGGAGGTCTGGTTGCATATGGATGCCTCCGTGCAGCTCAACAACAACGGAGATGCGGTCTTTGACGTCGACGTGTCGGTCGATGATGGAACCACCTGGAACAACGTCTTCCGCCGGATCGCTCCGGCGCGCATGGTCGAGCCTCTTCCATCGCTCGAACTTGAAAACGCGGATGGGGCCTTTGGCCGGCTCCATATAGACCTCTCCGAGTTCGCCGCGGGCGAGGAGGCCGTACGCTTCCGCCTGCGTCATTTCGAACCCACCTGGGACTGGTGGATCGCCGTGGACAATGTCCTGGTGGACAGCAAGGCGCCCGGCGGATCGATCGAGGTGCTGCCGCTGGCCGACTTCGGCGACGAGGCCGTTCCCGATGATTGGGATGTCTATTCAGGTGAGGATTCCGATGGCCTGCGCCCGTGGAACGTCGATGACATCTGCGCGGTCTCCCTGCTGAACGCGGGCATCGGGTTTCCGGACATGGCCGATGGGCGGCAGCTCCATCACTTCGATGAGTTCTTCGCCATGGCGGACCCTGTCTGCACCGGGGATATCATGGACGAGTACATGTCGTTGCCTCCCATGGACTGCTCGGCTTACGAGGAGGTCTTCCTGCACGTCCGCTCGGCGATCATGGCCAGCGAGAGTACGCTCGCGGAGATCCTCTTGAGTCTCGACGGCGGAGAGAGCTGGGAAGAGGAGCCGATCTTTACCTATTCCGGCGGCGCCCTGAGCGATCCGGAAGAGGATCCCTATTACAATGAGTTCATCTTCGAGCTCCCCCGCGCCGCGGGGCAGGAAGATGTTTCCATAGCCTTCCACTATTCAACCCTCACGCTTCCGGGCGTGCAGGCCTGGTGGGCGATTGATGATGTCGCTGTCACGGCGAACGGAGGCGATGATCCCGTTCCCGGCGGCGGGCAGGAGTTCATCCGTGGTGACGCCGATGACAACGGCAGCCTGCAGCTGACCGATGGGATCTACATCCTGAACTTCCTCTTCCTCGGAGGAGGAACCCCGGGCTGCACCGAGTCAGCGGATGCCGATAACAACGGTAGCATCCAGCTGACCGATGGGATCTACATCCTGAACTTCCTCTTCCTTGGCGGCGACGCGACGCCGGCCCCAGGGGCGCTTGCCTGCGGACCGGATCCCGATGAGGCGGGAACCTTCCTTGACAGCGGCTGTGAGGATTATTCCAGCTGTCCTTGATTCTTTTCACGGTCCGGGCCGCTGGGAAATCGAGGGTTTCTTCGTACCTTTGCGGAGGCTTGGTATAAGGTGTCTGTGAATTCGGGGGGACCCCTGCGCGTTAATGCGGGGTCTCCCGAGACCCCGAGACGAAGATCCCTTCCGGTTCGAGTTGCATTGGCTCCTTCTGAAGCTCAAGGAGGTTTCCCCTTGTGAGAGGTCATCAGCAGATCTTTCGTTTGTTCCCGGCAGCGATCCTGTCGCTCGCCTGCTCCGCGTGCCAGCCCGGCACCGGCGATTCCGCCGGGAAGGCGGGGGGAGGGAATCTGGCCCCGAGGCTGCGGATCTACCACCAGGAATTGCCGCCTGCCGAATGCGCCGAGGAATATTCCCGGATCAAGACGGTGGGAGAAAAGCGTGATTTCCAGGCGGTTGCCGGGGCCTATCCGGCTCTGCTGAACTGCCTGAGCGGGTCCTGGGGCGGCAAATCGGATGAGCGTCTCTGCCCCTATCATTACAATTTCTGCCTGGCTCGCAACAATAGCCAGGGGCCGTTGAGGGCGCTGGCGGAGATCAATGCGGGAATCAGGGCCTGGCCGGAGAGCTTCCAGCACAGGGTTCTTTTCGCCTCGACGCTGATGCGCATCGGGGTATCCCGCTCGACCACACCTGAAGGGACGGATGAAGCCGTCCATGCCGTTCTCGACCCCGTCTTTCACCCACTGCTGAAAGAGATGAGGATTTCGCCCGAATCTCTGCATGTGCAATGGGCCCACCTTCTGCTCAGGCTCAAGCGAACAGAGGAAGGTTTCGCCCAGATCCAGAGGGCGCTCGAGCTGCAGCCGGATCATTTCAGGGCAAGGCATCTGAAGGCCAATTTTCTCGTCGCCCTGCAGCGAGGCCGGGAGGCGGTCGCGCTCACCAGGGAGCTTCTCGGTGAACGTCCAGAGGATGAGTCCCTGGAGATGATCCTGCTGAGCGGCTGTCTCGATACCGGAGAAACTGTCGAGGCGCTGGAGCTCTACGACCGTCTTCGGTTTCGGGCCGGGACCGTGTTCTCGGCCCGCCTGAAGGTCAAGATCGCCGGTGGATTCAACTCTCTGAAACGATACGCCGAGGCCCGGGAGCTCCTGCTGGAGGTGCTGACCGATGACCCCGAGGACTCAGGCGGCCTGCACCAGCTGGCGACGACCCTGCGCGGGTTGAAGCTCCCGGCCGCCAGCCAGGCCTTGATTCGCCGGTCCAAGGAGTTGCACGCCTATTTCTACGAGAGGCTCGAGGCTGATTCAGCCGCTCGTGGAAATCGCCTGGCCCAGCACGCCTTCAACCGGGCCAGGGCGCTCAATGAGCTGGATCGAACAGGGGAGCTTCTCCAGGTGCTTGACAAGGCCCTGGAGGTCAAGAAAGAGCTGGTTGATCTGCAGCTGATCAAGGCGGATGTTCTGTTGCGCCTCGGGCGAACGGAAGCGCAGCGAGTCGAGCTTGAGCGGCTCGTGCTCTCGGAGCAGTGCCCCGCCATGATCCGGCTTGTGCTTGCGCGGCTCAGGCTGCGCACCGGTGACCGGGAGGGAGCGGCGAAGCTGATCGAGGAGCCGCGCAAGAATCTTTCCAGGCTGCTGAACGACAGCCCCAGGCTGGGGGCGCACCTTCTTCGGATCGCCCGTGAGAGCGGGGATCTCGATGAGGTCTCGAGGCTTGTCGGTTTTCTTGATACCGTGGATCTGGGTTCCAACGGCAATCCGGAGGTCGCGATGTTGTGCAAGGCCGAGGTCCACCTGCGTGAGGGCAGGCTCAAGGAGGCCCGGAGCATCCTGAACAGCAACTACCGCATGCTGGAGGGCGGAGACACCTGGGCAGGAGCGCTGCGGCTCCTGGCGGGTTCGGGAAATTCCTCGGGTGAGGATCTAAGCGACCTTGTCGACCATCCGGAGGTGGCCCGGTCCGCGGCGGCCTTCAGTCACGTCGTCTCAACCCCCGCTATTGCCGACCTTCTCGAAAGGGCCGACAGGCTGAGGAGGGAGAGCGGCAAGCTCCTTGCGCGAATGCGAGGGTTCTCAGACGGTGATGCCCTGCCGCTCTGGCGCGAGCTGCTGCGGCTCTACCGTGAATCAGGCGCATCGCGAAAAGCGCGGGAGACGGCCTGGTACCTCTGGCACCTCGACCCGGGCGGCCTGGAGGCAACCCGGGGCCTTGTCAGCACCCTCCAGCGCGAGGAAGAGGTTCTCACCCGTCTCTATGTCCTTGAGAATGGTCTGAAGCGGAACCCGGCGGATGCCGGTCTCAAGACCCTGCGTGAGCAGGTGTTTCTTTTTCTTGGGATTGGAAAACAGTGATCAAGATGAAGGAGAGGGCCTCTCTTACCGGTCTATTTACTGGAGCGCTGCTGTCGGCGGTTTTTTCCGGCTGCGGCGGGGAACCGTCCGGCGCCGGGTTGTTCAGCGATGTTACGCACGAGCTCGGAATCGACTTTGCCATGGTCAACGGGGCCGCCGGAGAGCGCTTCATTAACGAGACCATGGTAGGGGGGGGAGGCTGGATTGACTACGATGGAGATGGCTGGCTGGATCTCTATCTTACCAGTGGACACGAGGCCCCGAGGGACGCGGAGAAGCCCGGCGCGGCGAAAAATCGCCTGTACAGGAATCTCTCGGGAACCGGTTTTGAAGATGTGACCGAAAAGGCCGGGGTGGGAGACCGTCGCTATTCCAACGGCGTCGCCGTCGCGGATTATGACAACGATGGCGACCAGGATCTCTTTGTCGCCAACGTCGGGCGCAGCACTCTCTACCGCAACCGGGGGGATGGCGGCTTCGATGACGTCACCGCTGTCGCGGGCCTGGGGCGTGAGGGCTTCGGTTCGAGCGCCGCCTGGCTTGACTACGACAGGGACGGCCATCTCGACCTCTTCGTGGTTCGCTACCTGGAATACATCCCGCGCCTGGCGCGGCCCTGCACCGAGCGGGGCAACAGGGTCTATTGTCACCCGCGGCTCTTCAACGGCCAGGGCGATCTGCTCTACCGCAACAGGGGAGATGGCACCTTCGAGGATGTCAGCGAGAGGTCGGGGATCTCGCTCGGGGGAGCTAACGATGGGAAGGGGCTCGGCGTCCTGGCGGCGGATTTTGATGGAGATGGCCTGCAGGACCTCTATGTCGCCAACGACACGACATCGAATTTTCTCTGGCGCAACAGGGGAGATGGAACCTTCGTCGATGTCGCCCACGAATGGGGGGTTGCTCTCAGCTCGGACGGCAGGACGCAGGCTGGGATGGGGGTCGATGGGGCGGATCTCAACGGCGATGGGTGGCTGGAGATCCATGTGACGAACTTCTCGAGGGAGACGAATAATCTCTTTATGCGCGAGGCGCCCGGGTCCTATACCGAGGCGGTTCAGGGCTCGAGCCTGGGGCGCTCGTTTGACCGCCTTGGATTCGGGACGGTGTTCGGAGATTTCGACCTGGATGGGGATCTCGATCTCTCGATAGCGAATGGTCACGTGGATGACCTGGTAGAGATGAACTCGCGCGAGACAGGGATCAGCTACCTTCAGCCTCCTGACCTTCTCCTCAACGACGGCAAGGGCCGCTTCTCCCCGGCCCTGCAACCGGGGGCGGCCTTTGGAAAGGAATACGTCGGGCGAGGACTCGCCAGCGCCGACTACGACAACGACGGGGACCTTGACCTGCTGCTGTTGACGATCGACCAGGGGGCTGTCCTGCTGCGAAACAATCAGAACAGCCGTGAGAAGACGACGTCGAATTATCTCTCCATCAGGCTGGTGGGCAGCAGGGGGCCTCGTGATGCCTACGGCAGCACGGTCGTGGTCGAGTTCGGCGGCCGGAGCCAGCACCTCCTCTGCCAGGCGGGCAGGAGCTATCTCACCTCGGTTGATCCCCGGCTCAATATCGGGCTTGGCGACAGCGCCAGGGCCGAGAAGGTGACGATCACCTGGGCGAGCGGCCAGGTGCAGGTGCTCACGGACCTCGCCGCCAACCGGCAGCTGGTGGTCGAGGAGCCCGGGGAGTAAAAAACAGAGGCCCCGAAGCTCACGAGAGCCTCGGGGTCTCCGGTTGATCGGCTGGCAGGCGCCTGTCAGTTACAGGAATCCTGGCAGTCGATGACCTGTACGCAGTCGGCTCCGAGCGCGTGGGACGGACCGCCCTGGAACAGCCAGTTCAGCGATCCAATGCCGTCGGAGAGATCCAGCGCGCCGTCGCCGTTGAAGTCAAGACCTGCAGGACAGGCGGGGGCGACTCTTCCGAGGAAGAGATACCCGAACACCGAGATCGCGTCACTGATATCGACTCCCGCATCCTGGTTGTAGTCACCGGGGATCTGGCCGCCGCCGAGAGCTTCCGGGGTGGCTTCAGCCGCCGCCGAGCTGTCGGACTCGTTGCCTCCGGCATCTACAGCGGTCACGGTATAGGAATAGGTGCTGCCGTTTTCGACCGCGTCATCGGTATAGGCGCTATCGATCAGGACTCCAGCGATGACCGAACCGTTTCGCGAGAGACTGTAGTAGTCGAAGTCGTCCTCGGTATTGTCGTTCCAATCAAGGGTCACGACACCGTCACCGGCCTCGGCTGTCAGTCCCGTGGGGACCGCCGGAGGCGTAACGTCGGGAACCACCGAGAAGCTGCAGCTGCCAAGTCTTGGGCGGATCGTCGCGCCTTCCCAGGTAGCGACGTTCTCGACCGGGCGGCCCTGGCCGGAGAGCCCCTCGCGGTAGGCGAGACTCACCGAGCTGTCAGCCTCACCTACACTGCCCTCGACTGTGACCGTGGCGATGCTGGAGCTCGCGTTGGGAGGCAGCGAGGCCGCCGAAGCGAACGAGACGACAGCGGCGCTGATGGCGCCCTCGTTTCCATCTCCCGAGGTGATCTCGTTGATCTGGAAGCCGGTATTCTCGATCACGCCGCCGGCATCGGTGCCCTCGGTGGTGATCGCGGTGATGCTGGCGCCCTCTGCGGCGACTCCGACCGACCAGCTCTGAGCTCCGGATTCGGAGTTGTTGTTCTGGTCGTTCAGGACCAGGTCAACGGTGGTCGAGTAGGCGCTTCCACTGAAGCCGGAGACCTCGTCACAGCCGGCGAAGCCAAGACTGTAGGAGGGAGGTCCATCGGCGTCGCCGTCGATGGTCACGCTGACGTCGTCGATGCCCCACCACCAGGCGTTGCTGCCGCTGTAGCGGAAACCGAAGCTTACGCTCGCTTGTCCGACGGCTCCAGGTACCGAGAAGGAGCGCCTGGCGAAGAACGGATCTTCACCGGCATCGGCGAGGGCTCCACGCTGGTAGGAGAAGATCACCTCCCAGGTCGCGCCATCGTCGTAGCTGACCAGGACCTCCTGCGTAGCCGCGGAGGTCCAGACGGTCTCGTCGCTGAACTGCAGGTAGACGCCCTGGGCGGCTGAACAGTCGAGCGCCGGGGTGGCAAGGATCTCGTCCTGTTCCGCCGGGTCCGGATCGCAGTCGGCGTCCATGATCGCGAAGGAACCGTCGAGTCTTGACGCTCCGTGTCCATCCTGGTGGGGGAACCCATCGTCGCCATGAGCGCGACCGCAGGGGTCGTTGGTCGTCCAGGTGCTGTCGCCGCTGTCGGCGTTGGGGCCAAGCAGGCTCCAGTCGGCGGGGATGCCGTCGTCGAAGCCTTCCGACAGGAGGGTGACGTTGCCGCCCTGGGGCGGCGCCACATCATCGACGAGGACGTCGTCGATGGCGATCCACCAGTCCCATCCCGGCTCGAAGTGGCGTACGCGCAGGCGCACCTCGGGCTGGCCGGCAAGGTCGGAGAGGTCGACATCGAGCTGTCCGAAGTAGCCATCGGAATTAGAGGTCGAGGCCGCGGGCTCGGCGGTCCTGCTGGGGGCGATCCGGCGGAACACGTTGGTCCAGGATTCTCCTCCGTCCGTGGAGGCGTCGATATCGAAAATCGCGGTGCCGTTGTTGTTGAGCACGGCGCTGACGGCCATGTGCAGCCAGGCGCTGTCGGCCCCCTCGAGGCTGAAGATCGGGCTCCAGATATCCCAGCTTCCGCCGGAACCCTGGGCGATGTCGCCGCCGCCCGCATCGTTGTCGGAGATGAGGTACTGGCCGCTTGACGGCGAGCCGTCGGCGGTCGGCGGGTTGGCTTTACGGCCGCTGATGACGCTGAATCCGCTGGCGTCCTCAGGGGTGTTGACGTGGTCCCTGAACCAGCCGCCATCGACCTCGAGGGCGACATCGTCGGCGTAGCTTTCGAAGTCGTCGGCGAAGAAGACCGCTCCGGTCGACAGCGTGGCGCTGCCGCTGGCCGAGCAGTCATCGTCGCCTGCGCGCGAGACGGTGAAGTCGACCCTGCCGCCTTCAGGGGCCTCGATGGTATAGGAACGATCGCCGGTTGTGGCGGCGACCTCGCCACCGACAGAGACCTCGAACTCACCGCCGGGCGCGGGAGAGTCCCAGGTCACAGCGATGGTGCCCGCGACGTGGTCGGCGGTAACCGAGGTCAGGGAGATACATTCGGCCGCTACGGCGGTCACGTTGAGGGTGAAATCACCCGAATTGGAGCCGAAGCCGTGAACCAGGATGTAGTAGGTGACACCCGCTTCACCGACCCAGTCGACGACCGACTGCAGGCCGCAGGAGTCGTCATTGCCCTGGAGGCAGGTTACCGCGCCGCATTCGCCGGTGTAGACGCTCAGCTTGGTATCGTAGGCGCTGCCGCAGAGGGAGGCGGACATGGCGCCGCCGAGGCCTTCAGCCGTGTACCACAGGCCGGGCGCGGTGCTGGCGCTGCAGTCGGCGTTCTCTGGATCGACAGAGGCGCCTTCAGCCGTGGTTCCTTCGATGATTGCCGAACCTCCGGCCAGGTCGAGAGCGATTGCCCCCTGGCAGCCGTCGTTTTCCTGGCTGCAGACATCGCCAAGACCGTTTTCATCTTCATCTCCCTGGTCAGGGTTGGAGATGGCTGGGCAGTTATCACAGGCATCGCCAATACCATCTTCGTCTTGGTCTTCCTGCTTGGGGTTGGCGTTATTGACGCAATTGTCATCGGGATCGCCGACGCCATCGTTGTCCTGATCTTCCGGCGCGGGCGGTAATTCGGTGGTGACTCTGAGCTCATACTGGCCGGCGTTGTTGGAGAAGCCGTGGATGAGGATGTAGTAGGTCGTACCAGCCTCTGTAGCCCAGTTGATTGTGGAAAGACAGCATGTGCTAGCATTGCTGCAGGCGTCATCATTTTGGGTGACACAGGAGAGAGCGCCGCATTCTCCTTCGAACAATGACAGCCGGGTATCGTATCGACTTCCAACGCCGCAGGTCAGGGCGCGCATGGCTTCGCCATTTCCTACCACGCTGTACCAGACGCCCGGGGCGTTGCTGTCTCCGCAGCTGTCGTTCTCCGGATCATCCGTCATGCCAACGGTGCTTCCAATCACCTCCGTATACAGAAGAGCGGCTCCAAAGGTAGTGGCCTCTTGATCAAGGGTGAGGGCGGTCGCGCTCTCACACACATCATTGGTATCACAGGCATCTCCGATACCGTCCCCGTCGTCGTCTTCCTGGCCGGGGTTGGCTCGGTTGACGCAATTGTCATCAGCATCTCCGACCCCGTCCCCGTCGGCGTCCTCCGGGGCAGGGGGCAGCGGCGAGCTGAGGTTCAGTGTGTAGGCGCCTGTATTTGTGCCGTAGCCGTGAACGAGGACGTAATAGATCACGTCCGGTTGGGAATTCCAGCTTGAGCTCGACTGGAGGCCGCAGGAGTCATCGTTGCTCGTAATGCAGGCCAGGTTTTCGCAATCGCCATCGAGTCCGCCGCTGAAAACGCTTACGCGGGTATCGTAGTCGCTGCCGCAGAGGGCTGCTGTCATGCGCGCGCCATTTCCGACCACTATGTACCAGACGCCGGGCGCGCTGCTCGCTCCGCAGGAGGCGTTCTCGCCATCCGGGCTGGCGGAGGTGGTGTCGCCGTTGGTGATGGCGCCGAGGGAGATCACCCCTCCTCCGAATCCGCCTGCCCGTTCTTCGAGGACCATCTCCTCGGCATCGATACAGACATCATTGTCGGGCGCTGGCCCGACTTCAGCCTCGTCGACCGTCACGGTGTAGCTCCCACAGGAATTGGCGGCTGATCTTTCGAAGATGCAGAGGTAGTAGGTTCCGGGGGCCAGGTTACGTGTTACGCAGGAGTTCTGCGGGTTGATACCCAGCGCTCCCGAGTTCGGACAGTTGGTGTTGCTGGCGAATCCACCGCAGTTGGAGTTCATCAACTCCAGGAAGGTATCGCAGGTACTGGATGTCGCGATGGTTACATTCCCGGGATTCGTTTTGACGTACCGGACGATCTCGTAGCGACGGCCGTTTCCAAGCGTACAGTCGCTTCCATTAATCGTGCTGGTATAGGGCTGGCCGGCGGTTACGTCGCCTCTATTGCAATTGACGCAATCCTGGGCTGACAGGGGTAAGGCTCCGAGGTAGAGAGAGAGAGCCAGGAGGACCGCGAGTCCCCACGAACAAATGCCACTCATTCGTTGAGCGATTTTCATAGCGCAACTCCAGAAATAGGTAATAAAAACATAGACCCAATTCGCCGGGAACATGGGAGTTCCCGAAACTGATCGTCTATTAGAAAAGACAGGTCTGTTTCAGTAAAACAAAATGTACGACAAATCCGAGTTCCGTGGTTTTTTCCCGGCGCTTATTCGCAGGAGCTGTAGCTCTCACAGCCCAGGGTGTCTTCGGGTTCGGCCGGGTCGGGGCCGCAGGGGGTTGCCGAGGTGCCCGGGTCCACCGGCGCCGCTCCTCCGAGAAAGAGGAAGTTCAGGATATAGATCCCGTCGGTGAGCTGGACGGCCCCGTTGTTGTCGGCATCGGCTGAGTCGAAGCAGGCAGGGGCTGTGCCGCCTATGAAGAGGAAGTTCAGGATGAAGATTCCATCGGTGAGCTGGACCGAGCCATTGTCATCGGGATCGCCGCGGTTGAACACGGGTCCCTTGACCACCTGGCAGTTGGCCTCCGCCGCGCAGTCAGGGTCGTCGCAATCGGCCAGCCCATCATCGTCGTCGTCTGCTCCATTGTCGCAGATCTCGGCCGGAGGCGGGGGCTCTACGCCATCTCCTCCATCTGCGGTGATCATCACATCGTCAATCGCCCACCAGCCCGTCGCCTGGTTGGGATTGTCAAAATGGAAGGCGAGGACCACGTCGCCCTCTCCCGCTGCCGCCGGGATGGGGATGATGTGCTTGCCATAGGCCACCTCGGCATTGCCATCCTCTCTGAGGAAGGCGGTCTCGGTGGAGTAGGAAAAGACGGGCTGCTCCTCGAAGGTCTCGCCGCCGTCCAGGCTGAGCAGGATCTCTGCGATGGCGCTCGTCATCAGGATGGATGATCTCAGATGCAGGTAGACAGCGGTTCTCTCGGCCAGGTCGAGAGGAGGGGTCAGCAGCGTTTCGTTGCCGGCCCTGTTAGCGCATTCAATGCCGAGATTCTCGTCGTTGGCGCAGGAAACATTGGCGAAATCCCTGTCGAAGTAGTGCAGGCGCCGGCCATCGGCCTCGTCGGGGAAGAGTCCTCCATTGAAATTGAGCAGCGAGATCGGGGAGCTGTCGATACCGCTCCAGGGGGCGAGGTTGTCGACGGACTCGACATCCCAGTCGCCGGGTATTCCACCGTTGAAGTCGGTTTCCAGGAGCAGGTGCTCGCCGCCGAGGGAGGGAACCGCGTCCACCTGGACATTGTCGATGGCGACCCACCAGTCCCAGCTGGGCTCAAAGTGCCGGATGCGGAATTTTACGTCCTCCTGGGTGGCGGCCGTCTCGGTGAGGTCGAGGTGGAGACGTCCGAAGAAACCATCGGAGTTGCCGTCCTGCGGCCCCCCGTCCTCGTCTTCGGAGAGCTCGACCCTGGGGAGAGGCTCCGCTCCTCCCCTGGCCGCTCCTACACGCCGGAAGACGTTTGTCCAGGCGTTGCCGCCATCTGTGGATACGTCAATGTCGACAACGACCGTGCCGTTATTGTTCAGGACCATCGAGGCATCGAGGTGCAGCCAGACCTGCGCCAGGTCGGCGCAGCTGAAGCTGGGGCTGACGAGGTCGAAGGAGCCGCCGGACCCCGAAGCGAGGTCGGCTCCGCCGAAGTCGTTGTCGGAGATGAGAAATTGCCCCTGGGATGGCTGGCCGTTTTCCGTTGGCGGGTTGCCGCGCTCTGCCGGGTTCGTGATGGAGAAATGCGAGCCGTCGTTCGGAGCGCCGCCGGCGAAGATTCGTTCCCAGCCGGCAGCCGTAAGGTCTTCGTCATCGGCGTAGCATTCAAAGTCATCGTAGAAGGCGATTCCTTCGCCGGTAGCCACGACACTGCAGGAGAGCGGGAGTCCAGGGCATTGCGCGGCATTGCCGCCATTGAGCTCGAGGGTATATTCGTAGACTCCGGGGCTGGTGATCCGATCGCTGTAGGTGCTCTGGTCCAGGGCGACCGAGCTCCTGGGTATCCCGTTTCTCCGAATTCTCCACGACCGGCCCTCCACGTTGACCCCATTCAGCCAGGAGAGTGTCACTTGCCCCGTGCTGATGTCGTAGCAGCAGCTCAGGTCCGCCGGGCAGCGCCTCGGCTCGACCGGGGCCGCGTCACATTCCGTTCTGAGCTCTTCTCCAGCGTAGCTCTTGATCAGGTAGGTGACGGCTCCGCCCGCCGGGGGGGCCTCATCGACATAGGTCTCGATGTCGCCTGCCAGGTTGTCCTGTAGCACCTCTCCGTTAGCGAGGAGCTGGTGCCGGGTATCGCCAGCCAGGGTGTTCCAGTGCATTGTTACCGAGGCTGTGCTGGGGTCGAAACCCTCGGTACGGAAGTTTCTGTTGGCGCAGTTGAGGGAATCCAGCCCCTCGCCGCTGCCGCTCACGTAGACGTCATCGATCGCCCACCAGTACGCGTTTCCTCCGGACTGGTAGTGCCAGGCAAAGACGACCTTGCTCTCAAAGGACGCGGCTGGAACGGCTATGACCCGCTCGGCGTAGAAGGGATCTTCGCCCGGATCAAAGCCCGCTCCCAGGCTATAGGAGAAGAGAGGCACCGGCTCGAAGCTCGCGCCGCCATCGATGCTGAAGAGAACCTCCTGGACGGCTCCATCGGTGGCCCAGATCTCGTCCTTGTAGTGGAGGTAGACCTCCTCGGCCTCAGAGCAGTCGATGACCGGGGTCATCAGGTAGTCGTCTTCGGCGGGGTCCGGGTCGGCGTCGGAGTCGAGGATGGCGAAGGGCGGCTGGAGGCGATGGACTCCATGTCCATCCTGGTAGGGAAAGACCCCGCCATTGTCGATGACGCTTCGGGCTCCCTTGTCAGAGGTATGCCAGGTTTCAGTGCCTTCGTTTGGCGGCTCCGTCAGGCTCATGAGCTCCCAGTCCGCCGGGATACCGGCCGCGAAGTCCTGCATTCCGAGCAGGAATACATCGCCGCCCTGCGGTCCGGGGACATCGTCTACGAGAACGTTGTCGATGGCGATCCACCAGTCCCAATTGGGCTCGAAATGCCGCCAGCGGACAATCACCGCTTCCTGCCCTGCAGCTATATCCGTTATGTTGAGGTGAATTCTTCCGAAATAACCATCAGCATTGTCAGTGCTGGCGAAAGGCTCGGCCTCGGTGCGCGAGGGCGCCACGCGGCGGAATACATTGGTCCAGGTTTCGCCATCGTTCGCTGAGATGTCAACGTCGAAGACGGCCTTCCCGTTGTTATTGAGGATCGCGGCGCAGTCGAAGTGCAGCCAGACAGCCGTCTTGGCATCGAGCAGATCGAGCGCCGGGCTCCAGATGTCATGTGACATTCCGCTGCCTGTCTGGTCCGAGGAGGCATCACCCTGGTCGGAGTCCGAGATCAGGAAGTTGCCGGCTCCGGGAGCGCCATCTTCTCCGGGGGGGTTGGCGCGGCCGCCGGGATTCATCACAGTCCAGAACGTGGTCGTCTCGATGGGGTTGGCGACCTCCACGACTCTCCATCCTTCATCCACGAGATCCGTGTCGTCGAAATATATCTCGAAATCGTCTTCGAAGAAGACATCCGCAGGCAGGTCGACCGCCGGCATTGACAGCAACAGGAAAAGGAAGAATAGGGAGGACCATTCGCGGTGACGAGTGAGGTAGGAGAGCATCGGCTGTTTTTCCTCCGTTAGATCCCTCAGGCACACTTTCACAGAGACAGCCGGCCTTCGCCGGCCAGGGGTGCCCTGGGATGACCCAGACTATTTATCGAAGACCCATGAACCCTGAAGATTATAGGTATAGACGAAGCGCAATGACAAAAAAAAGGCGACCAGCGGAGCGGGACCGCAGGCTCCTGTCTATTCACAATGCGGGCTCGATTCACAGCTGAGGTTGTCTTCGCTCGGGTCCTGCCCGCATTCTCCAAATGGAGCGGGGAGCGCCTCGTCGCCTCGGAACAGGTAGCCGAGAATCCTGACGGCATCGGTGATGGACAGGCCTCCATCGTCATCTGAGTCCGCCGCCTTCAGGCATCCTGGCGCCGCTCCATCGGTGAAGAGAAAGCGCAGTACGGTGATGGCGTCGGTGATTGAGATTCTTCCATCGGAGTCCGCGTCGCCGCGTTCCAGGACAGGTCCTTGCGGCGGGGTGTAGAGCTCCAGGCTGAAGGAGTCGACGCCTACCCGGCGGAGCTCCTCAAAGCTCGAGCTGAGATACTTGGCGCCGGCCTCCTGCAGGATCTCTCCTGCGCTATTGGCCTGGGGCGATACGAGCTCGACGATGGATACCGGTTCAGCCAGGCCGTCGATCGTCACGGGCGGGTCGAGCACGACCCAATGCCGAACGAACGTGTTGTGGCGAGAGGCGGCGTAGACGAGCTCCCAATAGGACTGGCTCCTTCTGCGTTCACCCGCCAGCGAGATCTCGCCGCTCAGCAGACGGATCGGGCCGAACTCTTCGTTCCGGGGCGGACGGTACCGCTCGATGATGGAGATCCTGGCGCCGTCTTCCAGCGTCGCGCTGACCTGCCAGAGGTCGAGGCTCTCGTAGGAACAGGAATTGTAGTCGAGGAAGATCCTTCGAGCAGGGTCGGCTGAGGAGGTGATCTCTCCCTGCAGGGAGATTCCCTCTTCGAGGTAGGCCGCGTCCAGGGAGAGCGATCCCTCGATGATCTCTTCGCCCCTGGCGGTAAAGGGTTCGAGCAGGAAGAGCTTCAGCTTCAGCCGCAGGTCGTCGTCGATGGAGAAGACCTGGTCGAAGATGAACCTGTGGCGCGTTGTTCCATTGTTGCTCTCGATACGGCTGGAGCGGAGGAGTCCCGGTCCGAGCGGCTGGAGGAGCCTGGCTCCCGGCCCGAAGCGCACCTCCTCGATCAGCTCGAGCGGCGTGATGAGAGAGTCGGTTCTCAGCGCATGGGTGCCTCCTCGGAATTTGATCTGGCTCTTCAGCTCGTAGACGTTTCTCGGATCTCTCTGGATGCTTGCGTTACCGAATCCAACGCAGATCGGCGTGGAGTCCGCGATGTTGAGCTCGAATTGAGGGCGCGGCGGCATGGGCGCGTTGCGCAGGAAGGGACGGACCTGTTTGATGGCGAGCCGGCCATCGCTTTCGATCTTGAATTCGAGGTCGAGGACGATCTCGCCGCGCTCGTGTTCGCCGGTATCCACCGGGAGGTTCCGGTCGATGTGCCACAGCACCGCTCCAAGTTCGCGGAGCTGGTCATCGGTCAGAACGTTTTCGCCGGCCGGTAGCAGTGAGGACTGGCCAGACCTCGTGATATCGAGCACCTCGCCCCCGGTTACAAGCAGCAGGTCAACGGCCGTGGAGATTCCCGGGTCGGGGCTGACGACGCTGTTCTCGTCAATCTGCGAGGTGACCAGGTAGCGCGGGTCGAGGGGGTTGGATGGATTGCCAGTGAAGACGACCCCGTTGGCCAGCTCGTTGTCGAAGGTCCGGCTGACGAGAATTCCCATGCCGACCAGGTCATGGTCGATTCCGTAGAACGCGCGCTCCTCTACGGCGCGGAAGTTCCAGAGACTGGCCCAGACTCTCCTGAGGGCGCGGCCAATACCCCGCTCGCTTTCACGGTCGGTTTCGCAACGCGATGGGCCGTTGTCATCGGTATCAAGATCGTCGGCGGCGCAGGCCGAGTAGGAGTTGTAGAGACCGGCCCCGTTAAACTCGAGCGCGTCCTCCACGTTGGAAGACGAGCGCAGGCGAACCTTTGCCGTGGTGGAGCCGAACACCCTGTCGATCTCAGAGGCGATTCTCGCGACGAGGTCCGAGCTCACCAGCCCCCTGTCTCTCATGTGCTCGCGCAGCCTCTCGAGACTCTCGTACCGGTATTCCGAGCTGGACTGGAATTCTTCGGAGGCGAAGAGCTCGTTGATGTATTCCTCGTAGGTCACGATTCTCAGGGGGTCGATCGCCGAGAAGAGCCGGTTGGATCGGACGAACTCCAGGTAGTGGTGAAGGGGTATACCGAAGCCGACCTCGCCATAGCGTTCAAAGGGGCCTGTGAGGGTGTTCTGCAGGCGGGCCAGGTTGACCGTTTTGCCGCCGAAGCGCGAGATGAGCAGGGCGCTGTCCTCGCCGAGCGCCATCTCGGCAAGGCTGACGAGCGCATCGAACTCCTCGTCCCTTTCAGGAGGGCTGTCGAGGCTGGGGCGGTTTTCGGCCCAGAAGGTCTCGGCCTCTTCCAGGGTCGCCTCCCGAAGGAGGTATTCGTTCTGCTTTACCTCGAGCCTGACAAGCTGGCCGTCGAAAGGAGCAAACGCCGAGATCGCTCCTTCCAGGAAGGCGTTGGGGGTGTTCCTCCGCGCCGTCCTGACAGAGAGGTGGCTCAGCGGCCCCTGCGGCTCAGCGGTGATGACTCCTGAGACCACTCCCTCTATGTCTCGCGGAGCGTGGTCGAGAACCAGGAGATCCTGGAAGCTGATTCGCCCGTTTTCGTTCGCTTCGTCAAACGCGGCCCGGTCGAGCACCTTGACGGTCCCGTAGCCGACGGCCTGGGTGTAGGGGATGTAGTCGGCGGCGATGTTCTGAGTGTCGAAAACAATGGGAAAGCCGGGCTCATCCCAGCGAGCCGCGTTTTCGCGCGCCGGGACACTGTCGGGCAGGTAGGCCAGGGGAGCGAGGTTGAAGCTCTGGGAGAAATGATCGTAGATCGAGCGCACCTCTTCCATGCTCAGGAGCTCGGCCGCGGAGGAGCTGATGTCGGTATAGACGCTGAAACCGTAGACAGTCCCCTGGTCCGTAGAGATACGCGAGATGGAGCCGATATAGTATTCCCGGCTGGCTCGAAGACCGACAAGCCGGTTGTATTCGTCCGGTCCCAGCAGGGGGAACCGTTTAGGGAAGGTCTGGGTGAGGAAGTCCTGGTGGAGATCGAAGAGTCGTCCGTTCTGGTAGAGAACAGGCAGGGAACCCTGGGCTTCTGGATTGACCGGCATGACAAATTTCAGGTCCAGTCCGCGGGGAGATGATGTGGCCAGCTCGTGGTAGTCAAGCTCCGTGCAGATCTCCTCGAGATGGGTCGCCTCGATCACAGTGGGAGCCTGGTTGTAGTAGAAGGTCATATCCCTGCTGTCGTGATTGGCCGCGACGATGTCTACATCCGAGTCGTTATCAAGATCGCCGGCGAGCACAAAGCGGGGGCCCTGGCCGGCATCGTAGGTCAGCCCGAAGCCCATCGTTCCATCTCCGAGGTTCAGCAGGATGGAGATGTTGTGGCTCTCGGCGTTGCCGGTGATGACATCCGGCAGGCCGTCGCTGTTGATGTCGTGGATGATGAGCGAGTAGGGAGGGGAGCCCGCGTCGTAGCTGATGCCCGCGTCGAAGGTTCCATCTCCTCTTCCCGGCAGGAGGATGATGGACCGGCTCGAAGGGTTGGCGACGACGAGGTCCATCCTTCCATCACGATTCATGTCTCCCCCTGCGACGTAGTAGGGAGCGCCATCGACAGGAACCTCCGTGGCGGCGCCGAAGATGCCGTTGCCCTGGTTGAGCAGAACGGAAATGTTTCGTGAGCCGCGATTGGAGACCACCAGGTCGTTGGATCCATCTCCGTTGAGGTCTACCGCGTCGCTGCAGGCCGGTTGGCGTCCGACCTGATAATCGCGTCGGCCAATGAAGCTTCCGTTTCCATCGGCCCGGTTGATCCAGACGGTTATGGTTCCAGAGCCTTCGTTGGCGCTGACGACCTCGGGGAACAGGTCGCCATTGAGCTCGGCGACCTGCACCTGGAACGGCCTCACGCCGGTGGTCAGTCGACCTGTCCTGCGGAAGGCCGCGCCTCCCTGGTTGAGAAATACCTGCATATGGGCGCTCTGCATCGCCCCGGTTACGAGGTCCAGATCACCATCTCCATCAAAATCGCCGCTGTCGATCGTGTTGAGGTATTCGCCCGCCTGGACCGTCCGGCGCGGCCGCAGGGTTCCGTCCGAGTTCAGGAAGATCGTGATCGAGCGTCCATTTCCATCTCCGGTGGCGATATCCAGCGTTCCATTATTATCAAAATCACCGATCGTGGCGGCATGGGGAGCCGGTCCCATATCGACACGGACCGGGTCGAGGGCGATCGCGCCCTGGTCCCTGTTCCAGAGGATTCCTACACTGGTGAACCGCTCGAAGGCCGTTACCAGCTCGGGGTCGCCGTCGTTGTCCAGGTCGCAGATGGTCAGAAGCCCGGGAGCGAATTCCACCGCGAAGGTGACGGGCTCGGCAAGGAAGGCGCCGCTGGCATTGGTGAGGACTGAGACCATCGCATCCCGTCCTCCAAAGACGACCTCGGGGTCGCCATCTCCATCGATGTCCCGGGCCTGAATCTGGGTGGGGCGGGCTGGAAAGTTGTCGGCCAGGGTCATGTTGCCGCTTCCATCATTGTGGAGGATCGAGACCGATTCCATATTGCTCGTGGCGAGGTCGAGATCGCCGTCTCCATCTAGATCCGCTATCGCCATCTGGGATGGTATCCGCGAACCGATCGGAAAGTTCTGCGGTTCCGCGAAGGTCCCATCTCCATTCCCGATGATTATCGTGGCGTTGTCGGAGCGGCTGTTGAGCGCCAGGATATCCATGAGTCCATCGCCGTTGAAGTCCGCGATCTCGGCAGCGGTCGGATAGTCGCCGACGGTCATGCTGACGCCCTCTGAGAAGGTTCCGGCGCCCGCGTTCAGCCTGAAGGTGACGTCGTCGTTGCTCGTATTGGTGTAGAGGAGGTCAAGCCGCCCGTCTGCATTGAGATCTCCTGTGGTGACAAACCGGGTAGCTCGGTTCACCTCGAGACTTACGGGCTCGGAAAAAACTCCGCTGCCGTCATTCCAGAAGAGCTCGATGGTGAAGAAGTTCGCTGTGACCAGGTCGAGATCACCGTCTTCGTCGAGATCGGCGGATTCTATGGAGCTGGCCCGGACACCGGCGGGGATGTTTGTCCTGGTGAAGACGCCCCCGCCCTGGTTGTTGAGCAGCGAGAGAGTCGAGCTGGTGTCGGCGTCCTTGTTCGCGGTGACGAGATCGTTGTCCCCATCTCCATCGAAATCTCCCGAGGTGAGCGCCCTGGGGAAGCGCTCGACGGCGAGAGCCTGCTCTCGAAGTCCGAACTGCAGCGGAGCGAATTCGCATTCATCCGGTATGCCGTTTTCGTTGCAGTCGGCGCTGGCGGCTCCTGCGATGTCAACCTGGTCATCGACCCCATTGCGATTGCAGTCTACAGCCAGGGCGGAACCGCAGACGTTGGAAAGTGAAACCGCCGCGGTCAGCAGGGCCAATATAAGTTTCAGGATCAACCTGTTATGACGGCTCATGTGAGATTAAAAGGAGCGAAGATGATTGTGGAATTGGCAGGAATGAAGCGATTGTCGGCTCTCTCGGGCTGGAAACGAGCCAGGTCCTTAACACCCGGCCAACAGAAGGCTACCAGTTGTCCATCCCGGGACTCCTACCCGTTTCTTCCATCAGCTTAGGCTGGTGGAGAAGGATTTCAGACAAGACTCTATTTTACCGCAAAACATATTAAATCAAAGGGTTTGCGTCAGCCTGACCGAGAAAGGCCGGCTCTCGTTTTATTCAGCCAACAGGGTGGCGAGGAGGGTGTGTCCCATGAAGGTATAGTGCCCTCGCCAGCGCACGATTCCTTTTTGGTCGATGACAACCGCGGCGGGCAGGCCGCTGACCCTGTAGGGGCCCCAGCTGCGTCCTCCCTCATCTAGAGCGACATCCAGGAAGGGAACCTTGTTCGTCTCGACGTAGATTTCAACTGGCGAGGTCCGCTTGGGGTCGCTCGGGTTGGCGATACCGATGAAGACCACTCCCTTGTCTGACCACTTTTCCACGTCACGCCGCATCTGCGGGAGCTCGCTCTTGCAGTGATTGCACCAGGTGGAGAAGAAGGTCAGGACAATGATCTCTCCCCGGAGCGATTCAAGCCCGCCGTCGACTACGCCTTTGAGCCACCGGGTTGCGTTGAGGGGCGGAGCCGGACGTCCAACCAGGCCCAGCTCGTTGAGATACCGGGTGCGGATCTTTTTCGCGGTTGACGAGTATTTCGGATCATTGCCGAAGTCCCTGAGGTATTTGTTGAAGAAAGCCTTCGCCTGGGCATGATCTCCGAGTCCCGCGTTACAGATCCCTGCCCGCTCCAGCGCCCTGGGGCGGTATTTCGAGGTGCGCGGGAAATTTTCAAAGGCCGATTTGTAGGCGACCAGCCCGCGTTGGTGGTCGCCCAGAAGGAGGTAGCACGAGCCTGCCATGTAGGCCGCCTGTGAGGAGAAGTCCAGCTCGTCTTTGTAGCGATTGACGACTTCACGGAAGAGGACCGCGCTGGTCTCGAGGTTTGAGCCTGGGTCTTCCACGACCTCTCCGGGCTCGAGAGATTCTTCCCTGGCATCCTTGCCGCGGCGGAAATAGGTTTCCGCCAGCTCGAGCAGGACCTCCGCTCGCAGGGTCCTCGGAGCTTTCATCCCGACCGCGCCGCCTAGGACTTCGAGCGCCCTGGTGTAGCGGCCCTGCTTCTGAAGGCTGAGGCCTTTTTCAAGCTCGGCTTTCGGATCTCCCTCCTCCTGTCCATCGAGGTTGTAGCCGAGGATGCCAGTGGGGCCCTTGATTGCGCTGCTGATGGCCGGCTCCGGTTCTTTTTCCGATTTCTCAGCCGGTATCTGTTCAGCAGGAGGGTTGGCGGGCTCGGTCTTCCCAGGAGCCGGGGCCGTTTTGATGGGAGCCGCCTTTTCAGGTTCACCGCCTTTTTCGCGCCCGGATGACTTTGGCATCTTATCGCAGCCGGCAAGCGGCAGGAGGGAAGATACGAAGATGATCTTGAGTATGACAGGCAGCTTCATAATTCACCTTTCAGCGGCACGGAAGGAAGAACCTCTCAGCTCCCGGATGACTCTCCGGCGTTCGAGCCTGACGAGATCCTATCATTTAAATCACTTCCTGTATGCCTTGCCCCGCCAGGCGGGCCAGGGGCTGAGTTCAGGAGATGAGCGCCTCAACATGCGCTACCACGCTGCGTGAGAGGGCCTGGACGTTGTAGCCTCCCTCGAGGACACTGACCAGTCGGCCGGGCGGCACCCTTCTTCCCACCTCGCGGGTCATCCAGGCGAAGTCGTTTTTGCGCAGCGTAAGGTTGCCGAGGGGGTCATCCGCGTGCGAGTCAAATCCCGCGCTGATGAGAACGAAATCCGGAGAGAAATCATCGAAGATCGAGTCCAGGTCGCGCCGGAATATTCTGCGGTAGGGCTCGGCCTGGAACCCCGCGGCCAGCGGCCGGTTCAGGGTCGCTCCCTTGCCGTCTCCCTCTCCCGTTTCTTTTGCGGCCCCCGTGCCCGGGTAGAGCGGCGACTGGTGTAGAGAGTAATAGAAAACGGTGGGGTCAGAATAGAAGACGTCCTGGGTTCCATTTCCGTGATGCACATCCCAGTCGACGATGAGGACCTTTTTGCATCCCATCTGCTGCAGGTGGCGCGCGGCGATGGCCACCGAGTTGAACAGGCAGAATCCCATGGCCCGACCGGGGGTCGCATGGTGTCCGGGGGGGCGGACAAGACAGAAGGCGGCTGGGTATTCACCTCCGTAGCAGGCCTCTGTGGCTGAGAGCAGGCTCCCGGCGGCGAGCAGGGCGGCATCAGCTGATTTTGCCGAGTGGACCGTGTCGGTATCCAGGCGCCCCTCGAGCCCCCTTGTTTTTTCTACAAGCTCGAAAAGCTCGGTCTTGTGGCAGCGCAGGATCTCTTTTCGAGTCGCGGGCCGGCCCGTGGTCCAATGCAGCTGTTTCGAGAGGCTGCCGGATTTTTTAAGCGCTTCGATGCTGGCCTCGAGCCGGGCTGGACGCTCAGGATGCCGCGGTCCCGTGTCGTGCTCTAAAAACAGCTTGTCGGTGTAGATGGGTATCTGGCTCATTCGGGCTAGCGCTCCTGTGCAACGCGTCGGCTCTTCGGAGCGTCCTGTATAGTGTCGAGTTTAGCGGGCGGCAGGTCCACAGGGGAGGCTTTTTCCTTCCTCCCGCTGGTGTTAACATACCTCCTGTCAGCGTCCCTCCAGGGACGAGCAACCGCGGCCCGCTCAGTCATTGAGTCTAGGGGACAGATAGCTTGAGGGAAAGCCGGTCAAAAATCCACTTGTCGCTGCTGGCCCTGCTGGTCATGTCGGTGCCGCTCGCGTTGTTTTTTTATTACTACTCCAACCTGATGAACGAGGCTCAGAAGGACCGTCCTGAAGCGAGGCTGGTCTACGAGCTGTACGAGGATGATCCGGTTGAAGAGAAGTTGCCTGAGCCCGTCGTTGTCGAGGCCAGCGAGTTCGAGGTGAGTGGGCGGGCCTGTTTTCCGGACGGCAGCGGTGTTCCGGGTCTCAAGTTAATCCTCACGGAGGAGAGCGTGGTTGCCGGACCGGATGGGAGCTTTCATTTTCCGGCGGCGAAGCGGGGCCGGGAGTCTGTATTACGGCTCGAGCTCAATGGAAAGGAGCTCGCTGTCTTTGAGGATGTGCTGGTGGGAGATGATCCCGCGGCGGCGGGCATTGGTGGGACGGCCCTCGAGCTATTGCCCTCGAAGCCTGCGAAGATCGAATGGACTGTCCAGGTTCCCGGGAAACCCGCCGCGGCGTCCGGTGGGAAGAAGACCTTCATAGGGCTTGGGGCTGTGCTTGTCGAGGGCTGGGGCGGGGGAGGCCGGATCTCGGTTCAGGGAACCTCCAGGCTTCCGGCTGGAGCGGGGATCTATTCCCACCTTTCTTTTGACGGGTTCCGGGTCGCCGGTTGTCTCGACCCGGCGGTCGTCTCCGCAGAGGGCCGCTGGCAGGGGACGGTCTTCCTCTCGCCCGAGCACCGCTGGTATTCGGGTTCGCACGAGCTGACCGCCAGCTTCAACGTGGTCGTTGAAGATCCCCACCTGGTAGCTGAATGGGAGAAGAAGCTCGGGGAGGGGAGTCTCCAGGATGCTGGAGAGATAGCTGCCAGCAGCGGGGTCTACATTGGGAATCCCAAGGCGGCCGAGGCTGAGGACCGCGCTGTCCAGGCCTATACCGTTCGGATGGTCCAGGAGACCAGGCGCTATCGAGATGGCCTGCGCTCCCGGGTAGATGAAATACTCAGGCTTGGAAAGGGCTGGTCTCCGGAGCTGCTGGCCGTTCGCAACGGCAAACGGCCAGGCTGGTTTCACGAAGGCCTCGTAGGAGAGGACGGCAGATTTTCCGAGAAGACCTGGAGGGTCTATCTCGATGAAAAATGGCGACCCGGGATCTCATCGTTGCTGAAAGAGCATAGGGGAGAGCCGCCCGGCAAGGACGGCACCGCGAGAAAATACCAGGAATGCTACAGTCGCCTGGAAGGGCTGCTGAGCGGGGTCCTCCAGATGAGCCGGGTCTATTCCATGTTCATCGTTTATCCGAGCTTTGATCTGAAGCCGCACGAGAAAGATTTCTATCTCGATGAGCGCGGCCGTGAAGACCTGGCTGTCCTGAAAAGGATCGTTGACGAACACTTCGAGCGGCTGGAGCGTTTCACCACGCTCGTGGAAAAGTAGCCCTGCCCCGGGCTAGACGGGGGCAGACCGGTCAGTCTATTTTTCCCGTGAGGACGATCTTGAGCGGTCCCGAGGCGTATTGGAGCATGCGTCCCTTCGCATCGACCCAGATGCTTCCCTGCCACTTCCATTTCTTCGCCTCGAAGGAGAATCGTGTAACTGGTATTTTCCTGTCTCCGATCGTGAACGGAGCGCTCTGCACCTCGGGCTTGAAATCAATTTTCAGCACATCGCTGAACTCGGGATAGAAGACCTTGATCGTCCCGGGGCCGGCGGCGTCGAGCTGCCTGGTGAAGAGGTTCCATTGCTCCTGGCAGAGGGTAGAGAAGAGAAAGATGTCTTTGTCTACCTTGAGCTCCTTCCTGGAGGCCTGTTCCTTCTTCCTGTTGTTGGTGTAGATGGTCGTGGCCAGGCCATTGGTGAATTCGATGCTGACTTCCTGGAAGGCTTTAAACGTTTTGTCTGAGGCGAAACGGAAATTTGTTTTTTCGGTGTAGGTAACGGGAGAGCCGTCCTTGGAGAAGAGCAGAGTTCCAACGGAATCCTGTATCTTCCCTTCGGCCTCCATCTTTCTTCGGATCGCGAGCTGGTAGTATTCCCCGGTTAATGAGGGGCCATCTTTACGGCTGAAGCGGAAGACGGTCTCGCCGATCTTTTCCTTGTCCTTGAGCCAGAGGTACTTGTAGCCCCTGTCGAGCTTCCAGCCCAATTCGAAGGCGGGCAGGGGAACGGTTGAAAGTACCAGCAGCAGGCACAAGAGGGGGTTCTTCTGGGTCATAGAGAGTCGTTGCCGCCCTGGAGGAATGAAGGCTTCCGGCGGCTCGGGCAACGCGCTCCCGAGCCTTCAACTGGCCATGGATTGGCTAAAAAAAGCAGCTATCGAGGCCACTGAATTATTCTATCCCGCTTTTTGAAAAGTCTCCGAAAGGAAAATATAAGATCTTTTATTATAAAAAGTTACAGAAAATAACTCGGTCACTTGAAACGCCCCTGGAGAGCCTTTTTTCAGCAGGGATGGCGCCGAGACGGTAGACTTGATGATGTCGCAAAAGGAACCCCGGAGAGTTGTTTCCAAGGTGGGAGCTAAGTGGTTAGTGCCGGGAATATCATTAGATACATCGGTCCAGAAGCCTGAAAAGGCCGGATCGCTGACAAATTCAAGCCGGCCCTGGTTGGAGCCCTCGTATTTCAGCCGCCGGTACCTTGCCCTGGAGGTAGACGTATGGTCCGCAAGATAGAAAAAATCGAAAAAGAGATGGGCTATTGTGAGATCAAGCTCGAAAAGAAGCGCCGCCTGCGTCGCCAGGTGATGTTTCTCGAGGCTGACCTCGAAGTCCTTGAAGAATTCAGCCGGAGCTACGAAGGGTGCTATCGAAATCTCTCTGAGCTTCCCTATCCGAAGATCGGCAACCAGGTCGCTGTTGAGCGCCAGAGCATCGAGGGGCCCGGCCCCTATTTCATGCGGTGCAAGGATGATTTCATCGCTGCCGGAGCGGTTGAGATGGTCAGCGAGGAGATGAAGCTGCTGCGGAGGGAAAAAGAGGATATAGAGGCTCGGTTCGAGACCTTCTCAGGTCTCATCCGGAAGCGCGATCTGTTGCTCGAAGAGAAGCAGGAAGCCCTGCAGAGTATCGCTCCGCTCCAGTCCATGCGGCTACGCAAGGTCGGTGAGAATTTCAAGAAGACCGAGGAAGAGTGGCACGGCCTGACCGAAGACTCGATCAATATGGACGAAGCCATCGGCTACCTGAGCCGCAATGTGGATTATCTCGAGAGCGCCAGTAAATTTCTTACTGCAGCCAAGGGCGCCTTTGATGTCGAGGGCTGGGTCGATGGAGACTACGCAGGAACCCTCTTCAGGCATTCGAATATCGGCCGGGCCAGGGAGATGGTTTACGGGGCCAATCGGAACCTGAAGCTTGCCCAGAAAGAGCTGGTCTGCGTGGTCAATCTCGAGTTTGACCTGACTGACTTCGAGCCGTTCATGGTGAATTTCCTGGGCTCCCTTTTCCAGGACATCTTCATTGGGGGACGGCTCCATACGATTCTCGACCTTGCGGAGGAGGCGATCGTCGACAGCCGTTCCAGGCTGAAGGCCGTTCAGAAGAAGAGGGAGCGGCTTCGCAAGAAGGCCGAGAGGACGGAGAAGGCCAGGACCAGATTATTTCGGAGTCTCGCTGGTGAAAAGCGCGGGCGCCTGAGCCTCAACTGACCTGGGCTGCAATTGAAAGGCGTCCCGGCGCCAGGCCGGGAGCAGCGGTCTTTCCTCAATCGTCGCAGCTCAGCTGGTCGTCCGAGGGGTCGAGCCCGGGGTTTGGGAATGGAGGCGGAGGGATCATGCCTCCTCGGAAGAGGAAGTTCAGGCTGTAGGCCGCGTCAGCTACGTTGATCGTTCCGCTGTCGTTCGCATCTCCCGCATCGAGGCACTCCACCGGATTTTCGCCGAGGAAGAGGTAGCCCAGGAGCACCACCGCGTCGGATATATTCACCACACCGTTGGAATCGGCGTCGCCGCGGACAAAGGCGCCTCGGCTCAGCCCGGCAGGAGAGAAGAATACGGTTCCGGCCTTGCCGATTCGCGGCAGGACGGTCATTGAGTCGACTGTCAGTATGTTTTCCAGCGGAGGCTCGCCGACCCCATTCGTCAGCCTTACGACCGCGCTTCCCTCTGTGGGGGCATCAGGAGAAACATCAGCCACGATGTTCAGGATTCGCTGGTTCTCTCCCGGCGGCAGGGTACGCCCGTCGTATGGAGGCTCGATATCAAAGATGATGCCTGAGGTTACATAGGGGCGCCCTGGGTCGTTGGAGATGTTGTAGGCGAGGAGCTCCGCCCCGAGTGACCGTATATTGGTCAGGAGAAAATCGACCGAGGTAATTTCCAGGTAGGCCGGGTCAAAGGTCGCCGCCACCTGCAGGGCCTGCACGGGGACGTCGTGGGCCAGCTCTACCGGGATATAGACCGATTCCATGCCCGGGAATACGCGCACGTCATCGACCCAGATCCTGTTTTGCGATTCGGTGACCTCGATCGTCTGGCCGAGCCCGGTGGAGCTGCGTCCTCCAGGGCCGATGACAGTCAGGTTGATCTCGTATTCACCCACCTCCGGGTAGGTATGTCCAGGGTCGCTCACGACGCTGGCTGTCCCATCGCCGAAGGTCCAGAACCAGGCGGTGAGGTCTCCCTCGCTTTCATCCCGCAGCTGGATATCCACAGGGGCGATCCCCGAGAGCCTGTCGATGCTGAAGGCCGCGGTGGGGGGGCTGGCGTTTGTCGTCATCATGAGAGAATCTTCGCGCTGGAAAAGTACCGGATGGTTTCCGAAGGTGTCTGTGGATATGACCGGGGCGAGATGGTTTCCACCATCATCGATGATGGCTCGCGGCGCGGGAAGGTCATCGGGGCTTCCAGACAGGTAGTAGGCTGTTCCGTCTTTCTGGTAGGAAAGAGCGAGGTTGCTTCCAGTTCCGATGTGAATCGACGGCGAGCCTGTGACGGCCGTGTCGATCAGCCGGGTCTCACTGAAGCCAGCTGGGATGTTGTTCGCGAGATGAACAATTCCCCCGGCCGCAAATACCAGATAGATAGTCGACCGGTCCGCGAGGACAGCTTTCGGCGCGGTGTGGGGGGCGGGAATATCCTCAAAGGCCGGCGCGGCCGGCGGAAAGGTTCGGGGCTCCGCGGATGTTACGTCACTGGTGTAATGGATCACTCCATCTCTCAGGAAGAATACATGTAGGTTCTGCTGCTGGTCGACAACCAGGTCGGGGCTCTGGCCTGGGCCGAGGCTTGCCAGGTTTCCGGCCAGGTTTGCCAGCTGGATGACAGCCTCTCCTCCAACGGTGTAGCTCTCCCAGGCAAAGAGCGGATTGCCTCGCAGGTCAACCTCGATCGCGGGCTCATTGCATCTTTCTCCCGCGCGGGAGACTCGCTCAGGCGTGCGCAGGGCCTGGCCGACCTGGGCGGAATACCAGACCTCGTTGCCGAGGTCGGGATCGGCCCTGTGCAGGTAGGCAAGGTGGAGGCTTACTGAAAAGAAGTCCAGGTCGGGTTGGGCGGAATCCGCAGATACCAGGAGATCGGTTACCCGGCCGTCCGCCAGCAGGGTGTGCAGATTCAGGACACCCTCGGTAACGTAGGCTATGTGCAGGTTTTCGAAGAGATCGGTTCCCAGGCAATAGGAGTCAGCGGTGACGTTTGTGGAGATGATGTTGGGAGTGCGAAATTGCGCCATGAGCGTTGCATGACCTGTCAATAAGGTCATTACCATCAGCGCAACCGTGAGCAGGCCGGGTTCTCGACTCGGAGCTTTAATGCATGGCATAGGTCAGGACAAATCGGGACAGGTGGGTGGTGGGCGCCGCCCTCGGCGCGCAGATTCAGACCTTAACCAGCAATTATCCGCTAGAGTTGCTTCCTGCGAAGGGGAAAAATAGTCTCTACCCGAGTTCGGCCTCATCCAGGCTGTTTGTGGGCTGTTTGCGGGGTTTATTGGCGTACCCTGTGTTATGCTTTTTGTGAATTTATAGTGATTTGGGACGGATTGCGGCTTGGAACACGCGAATGAAGACATACTGAGTAGGGAGGCGGTACTCGCGGCGATCGTCGTGATGGGGCTTGGAGCCCAGTGGCTGGCCTGGCGTCTGAAGTTGCCGTCCATCCTTCTGCTTCTCGCCGCGGGGTTCGCAGCCGGGCAGGCAGGTCTCGCTTTCATTGATCCCGAGGGGCTCTTCGGAGAGCTTCTCTTTCCGATTGTCTCTCTCTCGGTGGCGTTGATTTTATTCGAGGGAGGCCTGACCCTCAGGATCTCCGAGGTCCGTGAAACGGGAAAGGTCGTGCTCAGCCTCATCCTGCTCGGCGCGCTGGTCACCTGGGCGTTGACGACAGCCTCCGCCTACTGGATTCTCGGATTCGATATCAGGCTCGCGGTCCTCTTTGGAGCGCTGCTGATCGTTACGGGGCCAACGGTAGTATTACCCCTGCTGCGCCAGGTGCGGCCAGGTGTGCAGGTCAGGAATATTCTGAAGTGGGAGGGGATTCTTAACGACCCCCTTGGGGCGATCATAGCCGTGCTTGTTTTCCAGACTCTCTTTGTCGGGCTGTCCGATACCGGTGGAGAGCTGGAGGTGATGCACGCTGTAAAGGGGCTCTTGGCGGCCGCCTTGATTGGAGGCGGGTTGGGGTTCGCGGGCGCCGTGAGCCTCCTCTTCTGTCTGAAGCGGTACTGGATTCCCGACTACCTGCAGAGTTCCATAACCCTGATGACGGTCATCGTCGTCTTCGCGCTGTCTAATTATCTCCAGGAGGAATCCGGTATCCTCGGCGTCACCGTGATGGGGCTCTGTATTCCTAACCAGAGAAGGGTGGCTGTCAGGCATATCATTGAGTTCAAGGAAAACCTGCGGGTGCTCCTCCTATCAGGGCTGTTTATTGTTCTCTCAGCTCGCGTCAGCCTGGCAGATCTCCGGGAGCTGGGCTGGAGTTCCGTGATGTTTGCCGGCGCGCTGATCCTGCTCGTCAGGCCGGCCTCCGTTTTTCTCTCGTCGATGAGGTCCGGCCTGTCCGTGCGCGAGAAGCTGTTTCTCTCCTGGATGGCCCCTCGCGGGATCGTCGCGGCCGCGGTGGCTTCGATCTTCGCGTTGCGCCTCCAGGGCTCCGATATAGAGGGCGTTGAAAAGCTGGTCCCCGTTACCTTCCTGTTGATCTGCTCGACGATTTTTATCTACGGCCTGACCGCACGCCCGTTAGCCATTCGCCTGGGTGTCGCCCAGGCGAATCCGCAGGGAGTTCTTTTCATCGGCGCGCATCGGTGGGTTAGACAAATCGCATCTGTGCTTCGTGACCAGGGTGTCGACGTCCTGCTGGCCGATAGCAACCGGACCAACATCAACAAGGCGAAGATGGAGGGTTTTAAGACCTTCCTGGGAAACGTGCTCTCCGATGACGCTGCGGAGGAGATGGACCTGGGAGGAATCAACCGCCTGATCGCGATGACCTCCAACGATGACGCCAATTGTCTCGCGGGGCTTCATTTCAGGGAGGCCTTTGAGCGCCGTGAGCTCTACCAGCTCAGCGAGACCGCTGAGGTTGGGCACGAGGGAGGCGCCATCACCCATCTCAGGTGCAGGGAGATTGGAGATGGGAGCTTTGATTACTCCACGATGGAGAGCCTGTTCTCCGGCGGGGCAACAGCCAAGGCTGTCAGCCTGGGAGAAGAGTTCTCATTTGAAGATCTCGCGGCCAGGTACGAAGGAGTCTTCGCTCCTCTCTTTCATCTCGACTCAGCCGGGCTCCTTCATGTCTTCACCGTCGACACCAAGCTGCAGCCTGTCGCCGGCGACAAGGTGATCCTGGTCGCGGGGGCCGGCGAGGAGGGCGGCGAACAGAAATCCTGAGGCGGGCCGGTCCGCTTACCTGCTGAGAACGCAGCGCAGTCCGACCGCGTCGTCGCGCAGGGTTGTCGGCGCCAGTCGGCGGTAGGAGGATGAGAGCTTGGGCGCGTCGTCTTTCCAGCTTCCGCCTCTCAGCACTCCTCGCCCGCGGGTTCCTCCCGAAGACCAGGTCCGTGAGTCGGCCGGAGCCCGCTTATAGTCGGGATGCGCCGGGTCGGAGCACCACTCCCAGAGATAGCCGTGGATATCATAGAGCCCCCAGGGGTTCGGCTTCTTGACGCCAACTGGAGGGTCATTTCCGGCCGCGTTGCCGTGAAACCAGCCGTAGTCGCCGAGCTTTCCGGCATTGTCGCCGAAAGAGTAGAGGGTGCCGGTGCCCGCCCGGGCGAAATATTCCCACTCCGCCTCTGAGGGGAGCCGGATGCGTTCCTCGGGGGCGATCAACCCGGCGGAGCGCATGAGATCCGTAGCGCATTCGCAGAACCGGTCTGATTCCGAGAGATCGAGCACCTCGACAGAGTTTCGTCCTCCCTTCCAGCGGCTCGGGTTGAATCCCATAACGGCCTCCCAGAGGTTTTGGGGTACCTCGTAGCGCGCCACCTTGAAAGAGCCTGACATCTTTACTGTTCGGGCCGGAGCTTCGGACACCGGCCCGCCCTTGCGTCCCATCGCAAACATGGCGGGGTAGCGTCCCTCACCGGGCGTGATGGAGACAAACTCCTTACGTAGCACGGAGAGCAGCTCGCGCTGGCGGCTGGTGGGAAGGTGGCAGCCCAGGGTGTTGAGGCGAATCCTGTAGAGAGAAGTATCGATGGTCACGTAGAGGGTGTCGGCCTGGTAGCCGCGTCCGAATACGCAATTACTTGGCAGGGCCTCAGCCTCGGCGGCGAGGCCTGGAGCGTTCCGGGTCGGGATATGCCCGAGCTCTTTTCCCGCGGGGGAGAGGATGAGGATTCCCGGGCGCGTGGCGCTTCTGAGGGCCAGGTAGAGGTTACCTCGAGAATCTGTCGTCATTCCATCGATGCCGATCTCCGAGCCGAAATCGATGAGCGTTTTCCGGCCACCTGTGGCCAGGCCCTTGCCGTCAAGGCTGAAGGCGTAGAGCTTCATCTCGCCTTGCTTCGGCGGCGGAAGGGAGGGGTCGATCCGGTCGGTGCCGTTGTCGTGGTCGGCTACGTAGAGAGTCTTTTCATCCGGGCTCAGGGCGATGCCGTTAGGCTTTCGCACCTCGCGGGTGATCTCCCTCACAGTTCCATCTTCATCGACCCGGTAGACCGCCCGGTTTTTGAGCTCGCGGCTTTCGTGGCCGACATATCTCGGGTCGGTGAAGTAGATTCTTCCCGAGCGGTCGATCACCAGGTCATTGGGAGCGTTGAATCGCTTACCGGTGAACTTCCCAGCCAGCTCGACCTCCTCGCCTGTCCGGATATTCCAGCTGACGAGCCGGCGCTTGCCGTAGTCGGCGCCCTGACAGCCGACCAGTTGGCCGGCCGCGTCAAACATCAGACCGTTGGATTTACCGCTGTCGGTCTTGAAGGTGGCCGTCTTGCCGGTGCGGGGGTCGTAGCGCAGGATCATCCCGGCTCCGCCATCCTTGTTCATGGGGATGTCGGAGAAGAAGATGCTCCCATCGGGAGCGACCGCCGGCCCCTCTGTGAGTCCGCCCTTGATCGCCGCGCCTCGGGTAAAGAGGTGTTCAAGCTTCGCATTCGCCGGGATGATCGCCGGTGTTTTTTCCCCGGGCAGATCTGCCGCGAGGAGGATGCCGGGGATGAAAACCAGGAACAGAGAGGAGATGAGATCGAACTTTTTCATTTTCATTGGTCGGTGGAGGCGGCTCCTTCAGCTTTCCCCCGGGCGTTCGGGCTGCTTTTTTCCCCTAGCTGCCCAAGGGACAGCGCCGTTTGCGATACGGCCAGCAGGAGCAGCAGGGCGCCGACAGGCAGGAGCAGGATTCCAAGCCCGGGATCTCCTCCGTAGAAGATGAGTCCGCCGAGAAAGAAGCCGCTCGGCATCAGGATGCTGGCTCCGCAGAGGCAAGGGGAGGCGAGCCGCTGCAGCTTCGAGCTCTCCTGCGGCAGGAGCTGAAGTGTGGCGGCGAAGACCAGGTGGATGATCGAGAGGAGCGTGCCATGGGTATGGGCCAGGGTCCACATCAGCCTGCGAGTCGCGTTGTTGGTGTCGAGATAGTAGCCCAGCTTGAAGCCATGCATGACCTCGAGGGCAATACCGAGGCTGAGGAAGCAAAGAAGTGACCACCAGCCAAAGCGCAGGTGCCGGTGGACGATCCGGGTTTTCCCGGTAATTCGATTCTGACTCATCAAGGTTGTCCTCTGTTTTCTTGTTCGTCGTTCCCGCCGGCCGGGACGGCAGTATCGTTATTCTTCCAGGTTGACGCGCTGGTTGTTTCTCGTCTTCAGCAGAGCCTGCCAGACATTCTGCGCCAGCTTTCCGGATGGATCCATCAGCAGGGATCCTTTCCTGCTGGCGGCGGGCAGCTTGCGGCGCTTCCAGATATCATGAATTTTTCCCAGTATAGCTAATCGCTGGTTGGGATGGGCCATATAGTCATATTCTATAAACTTGAATCCCGGGATGGTGCGCAGTGAATGCTGGGCGATGTAGCGAACGGCCGGGTAGGGGTCCTGCTGCATCAGCGGGGCCAGGAAGGGAGCCATCCAGGCAGTCCCCGAGATCTCCTGGGCAGGTTTCCAGCCCATGGCCCAGGCCGTGAGAGCTCGTTGGCCGGCATCGCCTCCAAGGATCCAGAGAATGGATGCGGCGATTTTCTGCTGGCGGGGAGTGAGGGTCGGCGGTCCGATGTCGTACCAGCTATAGAGATGTCCGGCGGTCCATTGCAGCGTCTTGTCGAGGTGGCAGGCGTTGCAGGCGTTGGGTCTGCCGGTATAGAGACTCTCCTGCACGGAGGGAGTGCTGATGGTGTGGCTCCTGATACCCTTGAGCAGGCCGTAGGTCGTATGGGGCATGTGGCAGTTGTAGCAGAGGCTGCCGGAGGACCCGGCCTGGTGATGGGTGTGCTCAGGCACCTTCGCGCTCATGTCTTCGTGGCATTGCAGGCAGGCCTTGTTGCTCCGCATTCCCTCGCCGAGCTGGTCATCTCGCCACTCCTTGATCGATTCGGCGCTTCCCTTTTCCTTGTGCATGGTATGGCAGGACATGCAGCCCATGGTTTTTTTGTCCGGGTTGTCGTGCGTATAGCAGGGGCTGTCCACCAGGCCGCTGTATTCCCGGCCGGCGATCCGGATCATCCCGTCTGACCAGTAGCGGTCATCGAGGAAGGTCCTGCCCGTCGTTTTGATCAGGTTGACTTTCTTTTCCTGCGTATCCATGTCCGCGCGATGGATGACCTGCCGGGTGGAGGAGAGGTCCTGGCCCGCCCTGTAGGTGAAGCCGCCCTCGAGTTCCTTCTTTCCCTCCTCGGGGGTGGACATCCAGATACTGTGGCACTGGCCGCAGACCTGGGAGGACTCTTTTGGCGGCAGCGTTTTCGGGTTGACGATGGTCGTATCACGTCCTTTGGCGTCGAGGTGTTTCTTGTAGCGAAGCGAGGGATCCCTATAAATCCGCACATGCTCCTCCCCGGGGCCGTGGCAGGACTCGCATGCTATTCCGAACTCGGCCAGGCGCGTATCCATCTTGTCCTGGTGGGGCTGGACCCCGGTGGCATGGCACTGGCGGCAGAATTTATTCCATTTTCCTTCCGCCTGGTAGTGTGGGGTGACCTGCGGGTCGTGAAGGAAGGTCGCGTATTCCTCGACCCATCTCTTCTTTTCGTTTTCCAGGTTGAGGTAGACCCACGGAACAAGTCCTACCATCCGGCCTTTGGCGGGATCTCCAGTGGCGTACCAATAGGCCTGCATGTGGTGGGAGCCTGTGGTCATCACGATATCTTTTCGCGCGGGCTCTTCTCCGGGCTCGGTGATCTCTACCCAGAAATTATCTCCGTCGCGTCCGAGGCGGTAGCCTTTGCCGCCGCAGTTCCTCAGCTTTCCATCGAAGTCTCCGATGACAGCCTCCGGAGTCGCGACCTGGGTCATGGTCCTGTGGTAGGAGCTGTGCCAGGTCGCATGTTCATGAGGATGGCAGGACTCGCAGGTTTTTGAGGAGACGAAGCCCTTCTCCCTGACCTCGATGGGACGGTTCTCGACCTGTGCTTCATCGGGACGGGGCGGGGTGCCGAGGAAGACCGTCAAGCGTACGGCTATCATCGCCAGGAAGCCGAGGGTGATCAGAATGAAAATGAAGATGTTCTTCATCTGGATTCTACAGGGTCCATCTATTGAACGGTTCGTCTGTACTGCAAATCCAGCGCCGCCTCGCGTCGCTGGACCCTGAAGAGAAAATATAGCTCCCGGGCTGGCATGAGAATCATTTTATGGCCGCCCAGGGCAATTATTGCGGATGCATCGGGGCTGATGGGATTGGCGGAAAAAACAACGCGCTATCTAACCGGCTGAGACCCGCGGTATAGAGCCAAATAGAGGCGCAACCGATTGCGGTGTCGGGGGCAATTCCATTTGGTAAAAAAAAATCTCCGCAGGATACTGTCAGGTACGAGGCTGGGAACCCGCCGCTCGAAAATGGGATTATTTCAGACCATATTGTTTGAGCAATGAAGACAGTTTATGTGGGCATGTGCGCGGATGTTGTCCACCCCGGCCATCTGAATATCATCAACACGGCCAAGGGGCTTGGGCGTGTCGTCGTCGGGCTGCTTACAGACGAGGCGATCGGGAGCTACAAGCGCCGCCCGTTCTTTTCCTTCGAGGAGAGGAAGACGCTTGTTGAACATATCAAGGGCGTGGATGAGGTGATTCCGCAGGAGACCCTTGATTACGTAGAAAATCTGCAGGAGCTTCGCCCCGATTTTGTAGTCCACGGAGATGATTGGAAGGAGGGGGTGCAGACCGAGACCCGCCAGCGAGTGATCGATGCTCTTGCTGAGTGGGGGGGCGATGGTTGAGCCTCACTATACCGCGCGGGTGTCTTCAACCCAGAAGATCAACGAGATCAAGGACGAGGGGCTTCCTCCAGAAGAGCTGATGGACCAGATCTGATCGTTCCTTCATCGGCCCGCCTGGCTTCGCGTCACAAAATGACTGGAAGAACATATTTCGGCCAACAGAGTAAACGGGTACTGTGAGGCTGTTTTCGCAGAATGGGTTGCCGAGGGAGACCTCTCCTTCGATGCGGTCCTCTTTGGCCAGCGGCGCTGGTATGAAATCGACACACTTGAGGACCTTCTCGAAGCGGAAAACCTCTTCCGGAACGAATAAGGCTTACCGGGCTACCCCCCAGTGTTGCCCGGAAACAGCAACTCCAGGTTAAAGGACCGCTGCAAACAAATATGAGAAAACTTCGAGAATGGGCCAAGCTGCGCCTTAAATGGCTGACGGTTCGCATCAAGGCGGGACCTCTCAAGGGAATGAAATGGAGCGCAGTGGCCGGTACAAATTTCTTCATGGGCCGCTACGAGGAATTCAAAACCGAGGGCCTGCTGAAATGCGTTCAGCCCGGTGACGTCGTTTACGATATCGGCGGGCATGTCGGCTACTACTCCGTACTGTCTGCTGTGCTTGTCGGGCCGACGGGGAAGGTTTTTGTTTTCGAGCCCCGTCCGTTGAATATTGCCTTTCTCAAGCACCATATCCGGATCAACGGAATCGAGAATATTACCCTCCTGGAGACCGCGGTATCAGACCGTGCGGGAGAAGCCACCTTCGAGGATGAAACCGGAAGTGGAACGGGACACATCTCCGAGGAGGGCGCCCTGAAGGTCAGCACCCTCGTCATCGATGAATTCGTTGATGGCGAGTCCCACCCTTACCCCGATTTCCTCAAGATGGACATCGAGGGCGGCGAAATAGACGCCCTCAACGGGGCTCGGAGGACCATCGAGAAATCGCGCCCCAATTTACTGCTCGCCACCCACGGCGATGCCACCCATTCCTTCGTCCTCGATTACCTCAAACAGTACGACTATACCTACGAGGTGCTGAATCCCGAGGCTATCAAGGGGGATACGGAAATTGTCGCTTTCCCTGCCGAAAAAGCTACGTCCTGATTTTTACATCCGGGCACCGTAGAATGAAGCCGGTATCCAGGTAGCCGACAAGAGGACTGCCACAGGCACTTAGAGATGAAAAAGCAGGCCGTTCCTTTCATTCTGCTCACCGTTATCCTTCTGGCCGGAGAACAGCCGCCGCTGAAGCCAAAACCTCTCAACCTCTGGCGGCGTTTCCGGCTCAGAAGACTCCCGGGCTACTACCGCTTTCGGTAAGTCCCGGGGGGACGCAGGCAAGGAGAAGGTGCCCCCTGGTTGCTAATCGACCGGGGCATCGCTTAGGGTGGTTGCGGTGTTTAACAGGAGGATGGGTGATGACGACAACCGGCTTTTCGGACGATTTGGATCGCCGCATCGCCGATCGGCAGTTCGGGTGGATGGACGTCCGGACGAAATTGCAGCACTTCGCGCTGATCAATTACGCCGTTCCGATTGACCGACTGCGGCCTCACATTCCAGAAGATCATTTCGAGATTGTCCCGTTCGAAATCGGTAATCAGACGTGTGGGCTTCTCAGTGTCGTTCCGTTTCTGGACGACGACTTTCACTACGCCCGCCTGGCTCCGTTTGCAAAGTTCAGCTTCGGACAGACGAATCACCGTGTCTATGTGATCGAGAGGTCGACCCGCGAACACGCGGTCTGGTTCTTTGGAACGACTCTTGGCTCCCGGCTTGTACACTTCGCTCGTTCGTTGTGGAGCATCCCCTGGCACTATGCGACCTATGACATCGACTGTGAGTACGACTCGGATGCCAGCCGCTACCGGCGATATCGTTTCGATGTCAAGTCGGACTGGTGTAGCTGCGATATCGAACTGGAAGATACCGGAGAACCGATGCCATTGCTTGAGGGGTTCGATTCTATCGAACAACAGAAGCTTATCCTGACGCATCCGATCGAGGGTTTCTTCTACCGCCTGAACGGGTCACTCGGAACGTATTCCGTCTGGCATGATGAAATCGCGCTAACAACGGCACATGCGGCCCGGCTGCACTTCAGCCTGTATGAAAGGTTGGAGATCCTGAGCCGTGACGAAATGACAAGACCACACTCTGTTCTGATTTGTCCCGAAACACTGTTCGAAATCCATTTGCCACCACGCCCCGCTGGTTGCTAATCGCCCGGGGCATCGCTCAGGGTGGTTGCGGTGTTGGACAGGATAAACTACGCCGTTGTCCTTACCCTGCTATTCGCAGTCACGGTCGGGGCTGCCGAAAAGAAAGCGCCTGAAGACCACACAGAGCTTCGCCGCGCCTTGTTTTCAACTGCGTCATAGAGCAGGTCGGCAGGGCGGAACAGCCCCAGCCCGGCCTGGGCCCGGCTTGACTGGTTGAGATTTCCGCCGACGTTCCCTTCCAGCTTCTCCACCCCTCCACTGGCGGCCAGCAGCAACGCGATGCGAAACGCAGAAAACTGATCCTGGATCTGCTGGCCGGGCAGTTGCGTGGAAGCTGGCAGGACTGAAACGTCTCTGGGTAAATAGTCGCCCCCGCTGCTCATCCAGGCAAGGGCTCGCAGGGCAGAAGTACCGGTAAGCCGACACTGGATCTTCGGTCGTCCCTACTTCGGCTCAACGAGCTCGGACGCGGCATGGCTGTTGCGCCAGCCGCCTGTATCCTTGAATACGTAAACCATATAGGCCGTTGTTCCCCGTGGAAGGGGCTTCTTGGATACCAGCTCTTTCTTGCCCCGGGTGCATTCAATGAAGTGCCATTTACGTCCCTTCCAGAGACCGCCGGAGGTCGTAAAGTAAACCCAGGCCTCGGAGAATTCGCCCGTGTAGCTCGTATGCAGCAGGCCCGTGGAAGAGCTGACTTTCGGCCGCCCTAATTTCGGCAGGGGCGGACCGTTTTTCACGATGCTGTCGGCAAAGTTATAGATCTCAGGCGCATCTTCCCAGCCGTTGCCGTGCGCGTGAATCATCCATGGACGCATGCACAAGGTGCTCTGCCCGCCGGCAGCCTGTGACGATTTGGCAAAGATGTTAATCTGAAAAACGGGATCAGCTACCGAGGTCACAAACAGCATCGGCATTTTCGCGTACTGCAAATGCGCCGCGGGATCCCATTTCCTCCGGTAGTCACGAAACTGGGAAGCGGTCATATTCTTGGGCGGAAACCACTGCGAGAGACCTGGATTGTCGCTCTCATGGATGAAGCCGGCACCATAGACGGGAATGACAAAAGCAAACCGGCTGTCGACACCAGCCACAGTGCTGACGATGGTCCCGCCCCAGGAAATTCCCGTCAGCCCGATCTTCGCGCGGTTGATCTCCGGCAATGAACGCAGCAGGGAGTTTGCACGTACGACATCGGCCACTGCGTGATAGAACCATTGCTCACGATCGGGAAGCTTCCTGTCGCCGAACCAGTCGATACGAGCCGGGCCTGCGCCCTTGTGACCGCGATTCACTGGCAGGTTGCCCTTGAGTCCATGTGATTTCCCACCCGGCAGGTGGCCTTCAAGATCCATGGAGATGGCCGCGTAACCATTGCTGTTCCACTTTTTCACCCAGCCTGGATATGCAGTTCCCCCTCCCCCGTGTGCGCATACCACAGCGGGCCATCCTCCCTTGGGAGGCTTCCCTTCCGGGGCTGCATAATAGGAGAAAACACGGGTTGGTCGCCCCTTGTACTCGGCCCCCTCGTAGAAGAATGCGCGCATCCCCGGTACGGGGCTCTCGGTGGTTGGGTAAACTTTCGGGGTCTTGAACAACGCACGGGTGTTCCACACCAATGTTCGCTTCGCCGGTTCGGTTGCCGAGGATACCGCTCCAGTAGCGAGCGCTGTAGTGAGGACCAACCCGAAGACGACGATGCGTTTCATCAAGAAATCCCTTCCCATGTCTCAGTTGAACCCGGCCAACAGCCTATGCGAAACCATGGGCGGGGGCAAGGCGAGGGGGGCACTCGTCCAGGGGATCATCGGGAAGGACTGGTTGCGTCATGGGCAACCCATCGCTTAGGGTAGCTGGGGGGGGGGGATCGTTACTGGAATTAAAACATTTCCTGTTAACTCCGGATGCCATCTCCGCCTGCGAGGCAGGCACAATATCACAGGAGGACGACCATGTCCCAGCGCAGCAGACGGGAGTTTCTTGCGGACGTAGGCCGCGGCATGCTTGCCGGGAGTGTCGGTGTCTCACTCGCGACGGAGCTCGGGCTCGGTTCCGTATTCGCGGAGGATGGAGCTGATTTTCCGACCTTCGGGGAGCTCGAACCGCTCGTCTCACTGATGCAGGATGCGCCGCTGGCGAAGCTGCAGACCCTCCTCGTCGAGAAGCTGCGAGGTGGAACGGATCTGCGCACACTAACCGCCGCCGGCGCGCTCGCCAACGCACGGACCTTCGCCGGGCAGGACTACACCGGCTTCCACACCTTTATGGCGCTTGCGCCGGCCTACGAGATGTCGCGCGCATTGCCTGAAGCTCGCCGTGCCCTGCCCATCCTCAAGGTGCTCTATCGCAACACGAATCGCATCCACGAGTTTGGCGGCCGTTCGAAACAAATTCTCAGAAACGTGGAGCCGGCGAAGATCCCGGCCAACTCTCCCACCGGCGAGCTGCTGCGCAAGGCCACGCGATCGGGAGACTTCGGGCGCGCGGAGTCGACCTTCGCGGCGCTGGTGAACGAACGCCCCGGCGAGGCCTTCAACCACCTGCAGTACTCGGTGCGCGATGAGATTAACGTCCATCGCGTCGTGCTCGCCTGGCGCGCCTGGTCGATGCTCGACATTGCCGGCAAAGAACACTCACACACCCTGTTGCGTCAATCCGTCCGTTTCTGCGTCAAGTCCGAAAGAAGCGGCCGACCGGCCGCGATCCGCGGCCTCCTGCCGAAGCTCCTTGAAACCCACAAGCTGCTTGGCCGCAAAGCGGGTTCGCGTAAGGCGGACGATGGCTGGATCAACGAGATGAGCCGGCTCGTCTTCGCGGGCACGCGTGAGCAAGCCGCAGATGCCGCCGCGGCAGCCCTGGCAGAAGGCTTCACCACAGCGGATGTCGGCGAGGCGATCTCGCTCGCTGCGAACCGGCTCGTGCTGAACGATCGCGGCAGGGGAAAACCGGGGAGCTCGAAGCTGAAACCGATGGGCAGTGTACACGGCGCATCCGTCGGGGTTCACGCATCGGACGCGGCGAACGCGTGGCGTAACATCGCGCGCGTCAGCAACGAGCTCAACGCCTTCGCGAGCCTCATCATCGGCGCATATCATACCGCCGGGCAACGCGGCGCTGTCCCCGACGAACCTTTCCACGCGAAGGCGCTCGATGCCGTCACGGAGAAGGGCAGCGAGACGCTCCTTGGCGAGACGAGGTCGGCCATCCGCGGCCGAGACCAGGCGCGCGCCAGCGCGCTCGTCGAACGCTATGGAGAGCTCGGCTATCCGCTCCGCCCTGTCATGGATCTGCTCCTGGGCTTCGCTGTCAGCGAGGACGGAGCGCTCCACGCCGAGAAGTACTACCACACGGTCGAGGAAGAGTTCAGGACGACGCGCGAGAAGTTCCGCTGGCGCCAGCCGGTGGCCCTGGCGCGAGTGACGGCGAGCGAATACGGGCTGAGTCCCAGTGCTTCAAAGAGCACGCCGAAGGGTGAGGGTGAACGGGCGCCGGGATACGAGGAAGCGTGCGGCCTGTTGAAGGTCGACGTCTGACACTCAGCGTGTTGATCCAACAGGATCACCGTGCGTGTGAGTCTCCCGTTCCTGATTCAAGCGCGACATTGCTGAGGCCCCACTGCCCGCCCACCTTGTGCAGCGTACAGACGCTTCCCCGGACCCGCGGCGGCATGAAGTCTCCGTTTTTCTTCCAGCGCGTGAAGGTGATCCGATAGATCACGCAGCCGTCATTAACGAACTTGATGTCCTCGCTCAACAGCTCTGAGTGGTCGTAGTCTTCTGCCCTGATCTTTCCAAGAAGGGCGCGGTAGAGGCCTTTGACCTCTTCGCGATCCTTGAGGGGGTTCCTCGACTCGCTAGTCGACAGCCATCCAGGCGTATGCCAGGAGGCGCCGATCGTCTCAAGGTCATCTGCATTGAACGCAGCCAGGTAGCGATGCATTACCCGCCTCACTTCGCTGACAGCGGCGGGGTTCGGCGATCTGTGAACATGAACCGTGGAGCAGCCTTGGCCCCAGATGCAGGACAATAAGAAGAGGGTCGTGCGCATAAGCCTGGGCCAGGCCAAGCCTGAAGGCAAACTGCCTCCGAGCGCCATGAGGCCGGCCGCCGCAGGGCAGATACACAGCTTCTTCATGTCCATACCCTCTCTCTGTATCAGTTGAACTCGACAAATAGCCTATGCGAGGCCATGGGCGGGGGCAAGGAGAGGGGGTGGCTCCTGTCGCCCGGGGTGTCGCTTACGGTAGTGGTGGGGGCGGCGGGTGAAGGAATGGCTGGGGTGATCCACCTTGCTCACCTCGACTTGATTTGCTCCTCATAGAGTTCGATCCATTCCCGGGCTGACATCTTCCCACAGAGCTCTCCGACCAGGTCATGGGGAATATCGTCGATCTTCTTGAAACGGATACAACTCTTGCCCATATCCAGCTTGGTCTTGCAGTGCTTCGGATACTCCCTCACAAACCAGTCCATTAACGAGGGACTGGCATAGATGCCCATGTGATACACGGCGATGTGGCTCTTCTGCGAAGCGATGCCAAGGAAAGGGAGGGGAAGCTCGGGGGTCGTATGATAGCCGGCCTCATACAGCGAGTGAGGAACAACCCAGCCGGGGAGACCGTAGTTGAGAACCTCTTCGAACCCACAGGGTAGGTTCGTCCGTATGCTGGTCCTGAGCGTTTCCATCTGCTCCCTTCGTTCTCCGGGAAGGGCGTTGAAATAGTCTTCTACTGCCTGAGGCATTCCCATGACCTGCCCTCTCTATGGGTTAGTGAAGCCCCTGTATTACCCGCGCCAGCGCTCCCTCATCCATCACTGTTGCCGCTTGCGCTCCCGCCGAATGGGGAAGTCTTATTTGTTTTCAGGACGATGTGGCGGACAATATATCCCGGTGTAAAGGAAGTTGTAATAAATCTCAATTCAATCAGTAGGGAAGATCCATGCGCAAGGCCTTGAATGGACTGGTGGTCGTGGCGGTACTTAACTGGAGCGCGTTCGCTTTCGCGCAGGGGGTGGATGACGAGACGGTCAACGTCGGACCGCGCGGAATCGCTACCCAGTCTTCGGATCACGGTGCTGGGCAGTTTCCCGCCAGCCTGGGAATCGATGGGAATCTCGAAAATTTCACCCATACCGCGGCCGGGCAGAACCTGCCGTCAACCTGGGAGGTTGATCTCCGGGACGAGTATCTGATCAGTGCGATTGTTCTTTACAACCGCCGTGGTTGCTGCCTTTCGCGTCTGCGTGACCTCACCGTCCAGATTCTGGATGCGCCCGATGGGGACGTCCTCTTCGAGTCGGACCTGCTCAACGAGGAAAACATCCTCAGCGGTGGTGGAGCGGGAGGCCCCGACAGCCTGATGGTCGATCTGGTTGAGCTGCTGGGAGATTTGGTTGCCGGTAGTATTGTGCGGGTCGTGCGGACCCCGGATCCGGATCTTTCCGGAACAGGAGGGGTTGGTAACGCAGATGAAGCGGATGTTCTTTCCCTCGCCGAGGTGGAGATCTTTTCTCCAACCGAGGGTCTTCCCCCGCCACCCCCGCCGCCCCCGCCGCTTGAGCCGATCGAGGAGGGCGTCAATCCCATCGGCTGGATCCGCAGCAATGCCTGGAACATGCTGTTCCTCGACCAGGACGGCGGCTGCGGCGGCGGCGGAGCCGGCCGCATGATCGGCAATTGGGTGGCTCCCTATGAGATGGAGGAGGAGGAACCTCGTCCTGGAGATGAGTGGGACATCGATTTCATAGAGGCCGAGGCGCGTGGCTGGACAGGAGCGAACGTCAGTGACATACCGACCTGGATCAGCATGAATTTTCTCCGGGCGAACGCCATCGACCTCATACCCGAGGACCTGGTGAACTTTGATATCTACGCTCAGCGGGCGAGGTTCAACAGCACCGACAACATCGTGGCGATCGCGACGACCTACGTGGAGAACACCACCGGTGATCCGATGCGGGTGGAGGTCTGCACCGCGAGCGATGACTCGGTTCGTATCGATGTGAACAATGTTAACGTAACCCTGGTGAGCGTCTGCCGCGGCAGCGCCGCCGATTGCCAGGAGACCCGCTGTGCCGAGCTGGCACCCGGCGTCAACAAGATCACCGCCTATGTCTGGGAGGGCGGCGGTGGCTGGAACCTGCGCCTCGGTCTTCGTGACCAGAACGGCCAGGTTCTCAGTGACGCCAGCGAAGATGTCGTATTCCTCGGCACGGGAGCCGATGACGAGCTCGAGGGGCAGTTTATCGAGGAACCGCCAGAGGACTGCTTCGAGGCTGGTCCTCCTCCTCCTCCGGATGACGAAGGATTTGAAAACGTCGGCCCCAACGGGATCGCCATCCAGTCCTCCGAGGGCTGGGGCGGCAATCCGCAGCGCGGAATTGACGGCAACACCGATGGCCAGTGGGGCGGCGGCTCCGTCACGCATACGAACGGGGAGCCTTCCTGGTGGGAGGTCGACCTGATGGACACCTACTACATCTCCTATATGCGGATCTGGAACAGGCTTGATTGCTGCAGCGAGCGCCTGACCAATTTCACGATTACCGTGCTCGACTTTGAGCGCGAGGTCGTCTGGGAGGAGACCTTTCTTCCCGGCGGCGGCCAGATCAACGGGCCTTTCCTGACGATCGAGGACGTGGAGGCCGAGGGGCAGTTTGTTCGCGTCGAGATGCCCGGACCGTACCTGAGCATCGCGGAGTTGGAGATCCTCCAGCCGACCGACGCTCCTCCTCCTTCCCCTGATGAGGTCTGCGGCAACGGCATCGATGATGACGAGGATGGCGATGCGGACTGCGACGACGCCGACTGCTCCGAGGAGGAGAGCTGCCAGGAGCCAGCCGGGCCGAGTTTCGTGCGCGGCGACGCGGACGACAACGGCATCGTGAACCTCACCGATGCGATCTTCAATCTCAACTACCTCTTCATCGGCGGCGTGGAACCTGGTTGCCTGGATTCAGCGGATGCCGATAACAACAACACCCTGCAGCTCACCGACGGGATCTTCATCCTGAACTTCCTGTTCAACGGAGGAGTGGCGCCTCCGGCGCCGGGCATTGAATGCGGTGAGGATCCGGACGCGGGCAAAGGCCAGGGCTGCGAAATCTACAACAGCTGTAATTGAGGTCCTTGCTGTAGTCTGTGAGTCGCTGAAACAGGCGGCCTCCCTGGAAAAGAAGAAGCCCCGCAAGACCTTGTCTTGCGGGGCTTTGTACTGGTGCGCCCTCAGGGATTCGAACCCCGGACCCGCTGATTAAGAGTCCTTTTTTCCCCTGATCTG
>CAUZHA010000016.1:0-57910 GCA_963579555.1 Planctomycetes bacterium UBA1146 | reverse complement strand
TGGGTGCCGCAGGAAGAGCGGCAGTTGGGGTCAAGCTACCTGATTTTCTTCTTCCACTTCCCCTCGGCGCTCAACTGCATGGAATTTTTCCTTCTGGGCGGGGTGTTCAGCGCCATCTACCTGCGTAACAAGAGTCCCTCAATGGACCTGTGGGCAGTGTCCGCTATCGAGGTTGGAATGCTGGCCTGCACGATCACCCTGGTTACCGGAGGGGTCTGGGCCAGGGCTGCCTGGGGTGAGTGGGATACCTGGGTCATCAATGACCCGCGACTGATGAGCGTTTACTTCATGTGGCTTACCTATGCAGCCTACCTGGCCTTGCGCTCATCTATGGACCAGGGGAAGCGTCGCGAGCTGTACTGCGCCGTCTTCGGCATTCTCGCCTCAATCAATGTGCCTGTTGTCTATTACGCGATCCGGATCTTCGGTAAAGAAAACCATCCAATGTCGTTAACGCTGAACACAACATCGATGAAGGTGACCCAGTGGTTCGGATGGGCTTCCTTTCTTGTTCTCTATATCGGCCTGATCCGGCTTCGCAGGAATTACTACCAGAGATGTCGCCAGCTCGACAGGCTCCAGGAAGAATTCAATCGAGCCCGGATTTGAAAAATTGAATCGGAGTAGCTTTATGATTCGTGCACTTGCAGCCGTCTTGATTCTGACCGTGGCGGCCCTGGCCTCCTCCTGGCCAAGTCAGGGCTTTGCCCAGGACGCCAAAACACCGGAAAACTTTCAGGAGGCCGCTGCGAACAATACGCCTGATTTTCGTGTGTATGTTTTTGTAGCCTATGGAGCGGTCTGCCTCCTGCTCTTTCTTTTTTCACTGCGGACCATCAGCCAGAGCAAACGTCTTGAAAAACGAGTGGATGATTTAGAGGAGAGGTTCGCAACGTCGGCAGCTCGAAATCCGTCCGGAAAACAAGAGGGGTCGGAGTCGTTATAGCCTGGGCGTAGCCCAGGGGCGCCCCCACAAAGCTGATTCCTCCTGCGCTGGAAGGTTCAGCTTCAGCCCCTTGCCTCGCCGGCCATCAAGGCTTATCGGCCAGAGGGCGTCTAATTGCGGTTTGCATCATCGGGGTGTCGACTTTAGAATCACATAAGTGACCTGCGAGGGACGCCAGCTACTTGGGTTTTTATTTCGGTAAACGATTATTCCATTGGTAACTGTCGTTCACTTCAGGGTTTCCGCTCCCTCAAAACCGCGTTCCGATCAGCTCGACAGCTCATGGTAAGCCAGCACACTGAACCTGATGTCGTTACGACCGAGGAGGTCCTCAAGAGAGCTCCTATGCTCAGTCGTATCTCGAGGGATGTCATCGATTGTTATGAGCACCGCCATAAGCTCAAAGAGCGGCTCGAAGAGTTTGTCGTGATCTCAAGGAAGTTCAATTCCCCTGAGATCCAGGAGACGATTGAGAGCCTTCGCCGAAAAGTTTCTGAAGACGACACCGAAATGGATGACCTCGAAAAAGAGGTTCACCTCCTTGGTGGAGTACTGAAAGAGCAGAGGCAAGGGTTCATCTATTTTTACACCGAGCTGAATGACCACCGAGTGTACCTGGTGTGGGATCCTGCTGATTGCGACATGGTCTACTGGCACGAGCTGGATGAGACCTACGAAGATCGCACCCCCCTGCAGTTCAGCGACGGTCCCGCCCCATCGGCCATCGACACCACTGAATAGTCAGCTGTTCATGGCGCGATTGCGGCCCGACGACTTCTTCCGCCCGATGGGGCAGGGGTAAGAATGCCGGCTTGCGGCGGCATAGAGCTATTGCACATCTCTTCGGGATAGCTATGCTGCCGGGATTGGATTCGGCATCTTTAGTTTCATTGCACGGAAGACCGCTTCACCAGGAGGGCGGCTCCATTCAGCCCTACTCAACGTTTTATTTTTTCTCAACCGCCCTTGCGGTTGGATCGATTTCGATTCTCCCATTGGTCCCCGCCAGTCTTTTTGGCCGGCGGTTTTCCCTGCTCGTAGGTCTTATTGCGATTCTTTTCTTTGTTTTCGCAATGGTCAGCCGGGGGCTTGCGATGGAGTCTCTTTATCTCTGTTCGATGGGGTTTATTATACTTTACGAGATCACTATTCCCGCTCATCTCGAGGCGGACCATTCGGAGGGGGCAGGGAAATCACACTCACTACAGCGAGCCACCAGCACCCTGGTGCTTGCAATGGCCATTCTCGCCGCCTGGTCAGGTCTCGTGAGGGAGAGCCTGGGCCTCTCTACGCAACTTCAAATTGAAGGCGGCAGCCCTCTTGCCTCCGCCTCCCCTGGCGTTTGCCTCCTCAGTTCCGCCTCTTCCGCTTTGCTTCTGGGGTTCTCGCTGATATCGATGGTCCTTGGCCATTGGTACCTTGTTTCACGGAAGCTTTCCTTCCAGCCATTGAAGCTGATCAGCGGGCTCCTCTGTTTAGCGGTCGTCTTTCGCGCCCTTGTGATTGTTGTCGCGGCGTTCGAGCAAGGTGAGTATTGGGGGCAATCATTTTCCGGCGGCTTAACTCATTACCTTCTTTCCGGCGGCCTGTTTGTGGCGTGCAGGCTATCCCTCGGCGTTATCCTGCCTGCAATCCTCGCTGTGCTTGCATGGCGATGCGCAAAGATAGAGTCCAATCAGTCAGCCACCGGTATTCTTTATGTCCTGGTTGCCTTTGTTTTCTTCGGTGAAATTCTTTCCAAACACTTCCTCGCGAACCAGGGAGTGGTGATATAGCGTTGAGGATGCCGCTGGGGGCGCCTGACAGGAGCCTGCAGCGGCCTGATTCATTTATGACGGGTCGAGACAATAAAGAACGTGCCACCTCGATACAGCTCGCCTGCCCGGCTTGCGAGAGTGAGCTCCATCTGCCTGGCGGAGGCGCGGCCCTGGATGTCGGCGCCCATGGCTGCTGCCCGGGGTGCGGCTTTGCCTTTAAGGCAAGCCTCGAAGGCTTCACAGGGGATCGCCCCTTGGTTGGATGCGCGATATGCGGCTGCGAAGAGTTTTATATCCAGAAGGATTTTAACAGGCAGCTGGGCGTCATTTTTGCGGTCGGCTCCCTGATGTGCGTGTTCCTCCTGATGGTTTTAGTCGGGCACCTTGCCGGGATCTATTGTCTCTTTGCCTTGGCGGGTATCGATTTCCTGATTTACTGGCGTTGGAAAAACGTAACCGTTTGCTACCTCTGCACGACTATCTATCGGGGTTTCAGGCAGCAGCCAGCCCACAAGGGCTTCTATCTTGGAAATGAAGAAAAATACAAACACCTCAGACGAGACTGGATTGACACGATGGGGAGCCGCGGCAATGCTGGCGCTGCCAGGAATGAATCGGAGAGCTCAGGGCTGGGCGAATGAAATTATTTAACCACAGGCCGATCCCCATCTTCCCACTCCCTTCGGTGGTTCTCTTTCCCCGGATTGTCCAGCCGCTGCATATTTTTGAGCCGAGGTACCTTGAGATGTTTACCGAAGCCCTCGACAGTCACGGACAGATCGCCATGGCCCTGCTGAAGCCGGGCTATGAAAATAATTATTTCGGTTCCCCGGAAATTCACCCGGTGGTTTCCGTAGGAAGCATTATCACCTACGAGGCCCGAGACGATGGGACCTACGATGTCGTCCTTTTGGGCGACAAGCGCGCTCGATTGGAGAGAGAGGTCGGGGGAAAAATATACCGGCGCGGGGCGCTCAACGAGGTCGAGGAGAAATCGTCGGGGTCCCGCGAAGACAGAAAAAATCTTCGGATGAACATGGCGGCGCTCCTGGAGGTGGCCATCCAGGATATGAAGAAAGAGAACAAGGGCCTCGCCCTTTTGCAGAAATCTTTCGCTGAAGAGCCGAGCCTTGGCTTCCTTGTTGATTTCCTTGCCTATCATTTCATTAAAGACCCGGAATTCCAGCAGTCCCTGTTGGAGGAAATGGACGTCTCGTTGCGCGCAAGGAACCTGCTGGATGCCCTGACAGCCATCTAGCTTCCGAGACGCTTTCGCGCCGCGATTTCAGAGGCCCTGCCGGGATTGGAGCTGCCTGACGTGAAAACCTACATAGTCGATGGCTACAATCTCCTGTGGAAGCTCGTTCCTCTCTTGATGGAGCAGGGACGCCTGGAGGAGGCGCGGGCTGACCTTGAAGGTCGGCTCGTAGAATTTCTTTCAGCCGTCGACAATACCGAGGCGCTGGTTGTATACGACGGCCAGGGGGGAGGGAGCCCGCCCGGAGAATCACGCCACGGAGTCAGGGTCGCTTTTTCTCCATCGGGCATCCCCGCGGATGAAAAGATCCTGGATTATATTCAGGCCTCTGCCGATCAAGGCGAGGTCTTTGTTGTCAGCTCTGACCGTAAAGACATTACGCGCAGGCTTGGCGGGACATGTGCGAGGCCTGTCCCTTCAGAAGATTTCATCGAGGCCATACAGCAGAGGCTCGCCGCCTTCAGGAGCCCCGGGGACGACACCCGCGCCAATGCGGAAAAACCGCCTGCGCCGGACAGCGCAGAGGTGGATGACTGGCTCGATCAATTCGGAATGAAGGAGGACTGACCTGCAGATGCCGGCCGAACCGCGCGAATTAGAGCTCAAATATCGAATTGATTCGGAATCTGATTATCTCAGCATCGTTGATGGCTGCCCCGCGGTCCCTGGGAGGGAAGATTCCCGCCTGCGTAATTATTATTTTGATACGCACTCCTACCTGCTATCGAGGAGCCAGGGAATGCTTCGTCTCCGCGAAGGAGGAGCCGTTGTGTTGTGCTTCAAGAAGGGGGGAGAGAAAGAAGGGGTCCCCGGTTTTTTTGACGTTATTGAGGTCGAAGGCGAAGTCAGCAAGGAACTGCTCGAGGAGGCCCTGCGCCGACCCGGCGCGCTTCTGGGCGAGCCTCACCCCGCGATACGCTCAGTCTTGAAGCATTATGGGCAAATCGAATTGGCATCAATCGGCTACCTGGACACACTCAGGCGCTACCGACAATTTGAAGGCAACCTCCTTGAGTGCGATGAGGTGACCTACGCCGACGGGTCGCGAGCCTTTGAGGTCGAGGTGGAAACAACGCGCCCTGAAAATACGCGGGAAGCCCTCCTGCGTATTTTTGAAGAGCTGGGCATCGCAGCCTCCCCGCAAAGACATTCAAAGCTTCAGGGGCTGCTGCGGAAAAACGGGATTCTTCCATAGGGCGCTTTGCCGGGAACAGTCCTGTCGCGGCAGGCAGAATCTGCCTTTTCGATTCGTTGGTGATCGGTGTAGACTGGTTTTCGGCCGGATAGACTCATCCGGGCCCGACAATAAATATGTGGAGGATGAAATGGGCGAACAGGTATTGGTGGTGCCACGGGAAATACTTTTCAGCAATGAAGCCACCGCCTTCCAGGGCTTCAAGGAAGAGGAGGCCGGCCCTGTTCTTCAATTGGTGGCTGAGAGTTCCCTCTTTCTCCCGCGGGACGAAGTTGAGGAGGATCCCTCATACAAGCAGATCATTCCCTACGCAGTGGTTTCCCATACTTCGCCATCGGCAGGCGAGCAATGGTTTCTCATGAAAAGGAAAAAGGGCGGCGGGGAAAAGAGGCTGCACAATCTCTTCAGTCTCGGAGTTGGCGGCCACATCAACCCGGTCGATGACCAGATAGATCCCGGCATTGTCGAGAGGGCGCTCCTTCGCGAGGTTGAGGAGGAGCTGTCGGTGCCTGAGCCAAGGGATATTTCCACTATCGGCCTCTTGAATGATGACTCCAACCCGGTCGGCTCAGTTCACTTTGGAATTGTGTTCAAGATCTCGATCCAGGAGGCGAATGTTTCAGTGAGGGAGATCGAGCAGCTCGAAGGCTCCTTCGTTCCCTGTGACGCCCTGGGAGAAAAAGCCGAAAATATGGAAACCTGGTCCCGGCTGATCTGTGAAGGCCTCAGGGTTTTGAGCTGACGGGATGTCCGCAGGCGAGAAGGAATCGCAGAACCTGGTACCAAAGGCCGCGGCGGCGCGCCTTTCCCTTTATCTTCGCCATCTTGAATCACTGCGGATTACAGGCGCCGCGACGATATCTTCCAAGGAATTAGCAAGGGCCCTTGGCGTGACCGCGGCGCAGGTCCGAAAAGACCTCGGCTATTTTGGCCAATTCGGCTTTCCCGGGATTGGGTACAAGATTGAAAATCTGATTGTCGAAATTCGGAAGATTCTCGGCACCGATCGAATCTGGAATGTCGCCCTGGTCGGCTACGGCAGTCTCGGGGCCGCCTTGTTTCGATATAGAGGATTTGAAAAGCAGGGGTTCAGGATTTCCGCCATCTTCGATAGTAATCCTGGGGTAATCGGCCAGCCCGTTGGCGGACTCCTGGTTAAAAACGTCACTGGATTGACGCGTGCCGTGGCTGAAGGGGATATTTCTTTGGGAATCATGGCTGTCCCGGCAGAAGCCGCACAAGAGGTGGCCGACGCTCTTGTTGATGCCGGGATCAGCGGGATCTTCAATTTTGCCCCCGCAGTGTTGAGTCTCCCCGAGAATGTCGCCTATGTTTCAATCGACCTGACTGTTCAACTTGAACAATTGAGCTTTCATGTAAAGCAGTTGAGAGAAGACGCCCTTTTTGAAGGTCCGGGGCAGGACATTTAAGCCGGCCTCCTGGTGTTTCAATTCCTTTGACAGTAGGGGCTTAAGTCGCTATATTTCCAAGTTTTCGGTGATGCCCGGTGGTGTAATGGTAGCACCGCAGGTTTTGGACCTGTTAGTTGGGGTTCGAATCCCTACCGGGCAACCATTTTGGAAATAAGTTTAATTAAATGTTTTCGCTGGTTGTACTTGCAGCAGGAAAAGGGTCGCGGATGAAGTCCGACCTCCCGAAGGTTCTCCATAAGCTGATGGGGGAGCCCTTGCTGGAGTATGCACTTGAAACGGCCGACAAGCTGGACCCTGAGCGCCTAGTGGTCGTGATTGGACACGGACGTGAAAAAATTCTGGAACAATTTTCGGATCGTAAATTTGCAGGAAACAAGGAGATAACCTGGGCTGTCCAGGAAGAGCAGCTCGGGACGGGGCATGCCGCCAAGGTCGGCATAGATGCCCTTGATGGAGCTCGCGGCTCAGATCCGGTGTTTATTGTGAACGGAGACCTTCCCTTTTTACGTGCAGCCACTCTTCAGGAGATGCTTGAACGGCACGATTCAAGCTCCGCAGGTGTCACCGTGCTTGCCTGCACGAAGAGTGACCCCCGCGGGTTCGGCAGGATCATTCGTAATGAAGGAAAGTTCGCCGATATCGTTGAAGAAAAAGACGCCGATGCGCAGACCGCGAATATTCGCGAAGTGAATGTCGGCACTTACCTTATGGGGGTGGATATCTTTAATCGAAATTACGAGTCCACCGGCACGGATAACGACCAGGAAGAGCGGTATCTTACCGATGTCGTTGCCCAGGCCTGCCGATCAGGCTCCAGGGTGGAGACCGTTCAAGTCGCAGATGAGAATGAAACCGCGCAGGTCAACAGCCAGGCAGAGCTCGCCACCGCCCAACGAATCATGAAAGATCAGCTGATTGTTGATTACCTTGAAGCTGGCGTGCGAATCGATGATCCATCCTCCACTTACATAGAGAAGGGGGCTGTCATAGCCTCCGGCTCCAGGATCCATCCCTTTTGCGTAGTCAGGGCAGGTGTTCAGATCGGGCCTGGCTGCGAAGTGGGCCCCTTTGCCCATTTGAGGCCGGGAACTCGCCTCGAAGAAAATGCCAAGGTTGGAAATTACGTTGAGGTCAAGAATTCACGCCTCGGCCCCGGCAGCAAAACCAATCATTTGAGTTATGTTGGCGACGGCGATGTTGGCGCCCGAGTCAACATTGGGGCTGGAACCATTTTCGCCAATTACGATGGGGTCAATAAAAACCAGGTGACCGTTGGAGATGATGCTTTTATCGGCAGCGGCTCAGTGCTTGTCGCGCCCGTTACAATCGGGAAAAATTCAATGACCGGAGCTGGCGCCGTGGTCCTCAAAGGGCGTAACGTCCCTGACGGGGGGGTTGTTGTTGGCGTTCCGGCGAAGCTGTACAAACAAGATGAAAATGGCGACAGTGGGGACTGTCAGAATTAGTTAATATTTGATCATATGGGTTCGGTTATTCCGGCTCAAGTTGAGATACGAGAGGATAGGGCTATGGATGAAATTACCCTTAACACACAGATGCGAAGCGACTACGGCAGAAAAGCCGCAAATGGGTATCGCGCGGATGGTCTTTTGCCTGCCAATATTTATGGCCTGGGAAAAGACAATTTAACGGTGACTGTCGATCGGAAGGAATTCAGCCAGATCTTTATGGAGGGTCATCGGATTTTCACCCTGGAAGTAGGTGAAACTAAGGAGCAGGGTGTTATCAAGGAAGTCCAGTACGATGCGCTGGGCTCGGAGCTTCTGCACGTTGACTTTACCCGCATTGATATCCATCAGAAGATCACCCTCGATGTAGCTATTGAAATTATCGGCACGGTAGCCAACGGTGCTCTGGATGTGCCGATGAAGGAAATCAAAGTCGAGAGTCTGCCGGCCGGCTTCCCTTCCTCTATCGCGGTTAACGTAATCGAGATGAAGATCGGCGATGTATTGCGGGTCTCGGACCTCGAAGCGCCTGAAGGCTGCCGCTTTGCAGAGGAGCCGGATGCGCTCGTCGCCCAGGTTTCGGCCATTGTAGAGGAAGAGGAAGAGGTCGCAGGTGGAGAAGGCGAAGAAGGCGCCGGAGCGGATGAGCCGGAGGTCATTGGCAAGCCGCAGGATGAAGACGGGGACTCCGCCGAGGGCGAGGGTTCAGGAGAGTGAAAACTGAAAATTATATTCGGGCTTGGAAATCCGGGAAGGAGGTACGCCGGCTCTCGTCACAACATCGGTTTTGATGTCGTAACGAGATTTGCGGCTCGACAAGGCTTCCCTTCTGAGAGAAAGAAATTCAACTCGTTTTATAGCGAGGCATCTCTCGATTTGGATCAGGGACCCGAAAAGATCTGCCTTGTTCGACCCCAGACGTACATGAACCTTAGCGGACACGCCGTCACCAGCTTTCTCGGTTATTTTATTCGTGATTTTAAAGACGACCTGAGTGAACGCCTGCTTATTGTCTACGATGATCTGGATTTACCCGAAGGCAGGCTTCGTTTCAGATCCGGCGGGGCCTCGGGAGGCCACAAAGGGCTTCAGTCCGTTCTTAACCAGGTTGGGCACGATCGTTTTTCCCGGCTGAAGATCGGGATAGGTAGAAATTTAAATTCTGACGTAAAGGACTTTGTACTCGAGAAGGTAGCCGGGGACAGCATTGAGGCGCTTGGTCGCGCAGTTGACCTGTCTGCAGAGGCTCTCCTGGTATGGTTACGGGAAGGTGTGGGGTCCTGTATGAACCGTTTCAACAAAAGTGAAGATTGACCAGAAACTTATAATCGATAAAATCGCCTGACAGCCTGGATTCACCAGGCACATTGAGCACAGGAGGCTCGGATTGAAACTTTACGAAGGACTCTTCTTATTTGACGCTAACCTGGCCGCCAAGGATTGGCCCGGCCTTGAAAAGCACATCGACGATCTGCTTACGAAAAACGAAGCCAAGATGGTTTATTCCGAACGCTGGCCCGACCGTAAGCTGGCCTACGAGGTTAAGGGCTGCCGCAAAGGCACCTACCTCCTTACCTACTTCAACGCCCCAGGACCCGCCATTACGGCCCTCCATCGAGATGTGCAGCTTTCGGAGCGTGTCCTGAGATTGATGGTGCTTCAGAACGAGTATATCGAAGAGGTGCTGGAAACTCATAAGACCCGGCAGGCCGAAAGGGATGCTGCCCGGGCAGAAAAAGCCGCCGCCGAAAGCGCTGGTTCTGACGAAGCTCCAGAGACGGCCAGTGCTGCCCCTTCCGACCCTGCTCCTGAAGAAGCCGAGGTCGCCCCTGAAGCCGAGGCAGCTCCTGAAGAAGCCGAGGTCGCCCCTGAAGCCGAGGCAGCTCCTGAAGAAGCCGAGGTCTCCCCTGAAGCCGAGGCAGCTCCTGAAGAAGCCGAAGCCCCGGCTGAGGAAGAAGCCACCGTCGACTCCGAAGAGGCTGGCGAGACTGCGGTGGAAGATCCAGTCGTCGCGGAGACTGCAGATGAAGCCGCCGAAGCGGAAGATGCTGACGAAACGGAGCCTGAAGGCGAAGCCGAATCTGAATCCGTAGAAGATGATACCGAGGCCGAAAACGAGGAGGCCTGAATCTATTTTGGTACCCAGATTGCCTGGAGTAAGGGCAACGGGCCGCTTATCGCGGCTGCCCAGAGTGGGAATTGGTGTGCGGCAATTTTGCCAGGCTTAATTGAGATCGTGATTTTTAAGCTCAGGATTGCCTTGTAGTCGAAAGACGTCTTTCGACAAGATGAGGGTCAACACGGGAGAAAATTTATGGCCAGCTTTAATAAGGTATTTTTGATGGGGAACCTTACGAGGGACCCGGAACTTCGTTACACCCCGAAGGGGACAGCTGTCACAGATGTCGGCATGGCGGTCAATCGAGTCTTCAATAGCGCCGATGGCCAGCGACAGGAAGAAACAACCTTTGTCGAGGTTACTTTCTGGGGCCGCACGGCAGAAACGGTTTGTAAGTTCCTCAGCAAAGGCCGGCCGCTCTTTGTTGAAGGCCGTCTTAAGTTCGACTCCTGGGAAAAAGATGGCCAAAAGCGCAGCAAGTTGTCCGTTAACGGTGAAAATTTTCAGTTTATTGATTCCCGCAAAGATTCCGACAATTCTCCGGATGGAGGCGGGGGCTATAGCAGCAAGACTGAAGCCCCGCAGGCTCCTCATTCCGAGTATGAATTCCAGGGAGATTCCGCTGGCGGGGGAAGTGGTGACGACGAGGTGCCATTCTGATGGGGTCGTTGCCCGTTACGGACGCACATCGCGCCCAAACTTGTTAGGAAGACAAAACCATGAAGTTACTTTTACAGCGTAATATTGAGAAGCTTGGCAATATCGGAGACATCGTAGAGGTTGCCGCTGGTTACGGGCGCAACTATCTCCTCCCTCAAGGTTTCGCTGTTGAAGTGACAGCTGACAACGTAAACCGATTTGAAGGTATGCGCCGTCGGTTAATCGCCCTTGAACAAGAGACCAAGTCGAAGTTTGAGGTTCTCGCCAAGGAGATTGCGAAGACTTCCTGCACGGTGGTAACCAACGCAAGCGAAGAAGGCCATCTTTATGGTTCCGTCAGCGCCAGGGACATCGCGGCCCAATTCGCGGCTGAAGACATCGCGGTGGAGCCCAAGTCGATCCTCCTCGCGGAGCCCATCAAAGAGCTCGGCATTTACATGGTGCGAGTCAGGCTTCACCCTGACGTTGAATGTGAAGCCAAGGTGTGGGTTGTCAAGGGAGACGAGAGCCAGGTCGGGTCCATGGATTTCCTCCATGAGGATGAAGAAGCCGACGCTGATGATTCCGTAGCTGTCGAGGCTGGCGAGGACGGGGGCGCTGAGAACTCTCAAGAGCCGGCGAGTGAAGATGGGTCCGAAGGTAAAGGTGAGTCTGAGACTGACGAAGACTGAAGAGCTGCCTGCTCTTTTTATTTAATATTTGCTGCGTGGCCGGCTTCGGCCTGCACGATTAACGGCAAACATACTTGTGGTTTACAGGTGGTGATGTGAGCGAACGAGAACTGCCGCATAATACTGACGCGGAAAAAAGCGTCCTGGGCGCATTGTTGATTGATTGCGAGGCCGCCCAGGGCGTCTTTGACATCGTCACCACCGATGATTTCTACAGCAATCGCCACAAGAAGATCTTCGATGCCGCGAACTGCATCTACACGCAACATCAGTCCCTCGACCAGGTCCTGCTCTGGGAGGAACTCAAAAAGCGGGGGGATGAAGAGAAAATTGGCGGGGTCGATTATCTCGATGAGCTTGAAGACTTCATGCCCGCTGCCGGCAATGCTGAATCCTATGCCCGGATAGTCCGGGAAAAAGGAGTCCTGCGAGGTCTTCACGAGACCTGCGTTTCAATCGTGAGCAATATCTATGATTCCAACGAGGGGTCTCAGGTTATTGTCGATTCCGCGGAAACAGCCATTCTCAAGGTCGCTGAGGGGAACTATACCGGAAATGAATTCACGCCCATCAAGGACGAGATCGCGGAGATCTTTAATCAGATTGAGAACGAGGTCGATACCGGCCTCAAGACGGGATACCCGGATCTTGACCAGATGGTTATTGGACTGAGGCCCGCGCAATTTATTGTTGTTGCCGGACGCCCCAGCATGGGGAAAACAACCTTCTGCCTGAATGTAGTTCAAAAAATCTGCGAATCTCCAGCCGATGGTTCTCAGCCTAAGTCCGTTGCTATCTTCAGCCTCGAGATGGCGCGCCAGGAGCTTGCAACCAACCTGCTCTGCATGAACGCGGGCGTTGACTCCACCCGGCTCAGGAGCCGGAGCGTTTCTAATAAAGAAACAAGCCTGCTGGTGGCGGCCGCCGGGCGCCTGCACGATAAAAAAATCTTTATCGATGACTCCTCCGGACTTACGGTCCTCAGCCTGCGCGCAAAAGCCCGGCGCCTCCATAAAAAACAGAAGCTCGACCTGATCGTCGTAGACTACCTCCAACTCATGGACGGAACCGGAGGGGAAAGCCGCCAGCAGGAGATTTCAACGATATCCCGAGGCCTCAAAGGTATCGCCCGGGATTTAGGGCTTCCTGTTGTTGCGATCTCTCAGCTCAGTCGCAAAGTTGAGGATCGAGATAACAAGCGCCCTCGAATGTCTGATCTCAGGGAGTCAGGGGCGATTGAGCAGGATGCGGATCTCATCCTGATGCTCCATCGTCCCGAATATTACATGGACAAGGATTCAGAGGAAACCGGCAAGGTAAAAGACCTGGCTAAGGTGCTCCTGGTTAAAAACCGTAACGGCCCGGTAGGGGACGTAAATCTTCACTTTACCAAGCACCTTCAGAGATTCGAGAGTCACGCCTATCACTCCGACGAGAGTGACTATATTCCTTCCCAGGACCATCACGAAATGGCCTGAGATAGCGACAATAAGGCCGATAAGCTGCATCCGGCCCCACAATGGGCGTTTTAGGCTTGAGGCCAGAATATAGAGGCATAAAATGCGTCGATTCGGGGCATTTTTGTATTCCAAGGGTGGCGTGAATGTGGATGCTGCACCCTGTTTGATATTGCCGAATAAAGAAATCTGCTGATCAAAGGACTGAAGCGTATGAGAAAGTTACGGTTGTGGACGGCTGTGTTAACTCTGTTCCTCTTGTGTGCTTCCGGGGGGCTCTTCTACCTGGGAGCGCAAGCCTTCACGACATTCCTGCCTCCCCGAACAGCTGTTGTGGATATTTCGAAGATTTTTGAAGAATACCAGAAACAGATAGATAAATCCGGAGAATTGAAAGCTGCTGTTGAAAAGACTACCCGGCTCCTCGACACCCTCAAGGAAGGAATAATGATCAAGGAGGAGGAACTGAAATCTATCAAGCAGGAGTCTCCGACTTACGTAAAGATCTTCTCAGAGGCTCTTGAATTAAAAAGAAAATTCAGAGAAGCCCAGAAGAAGGGGACGGCTGATATCGCCAGGCAGCAAGCTGGTATTATCAAGATGATTCGTTCTGAGATCTCCAACGAGATCGAGACAGTCGCCACCGCGAAAGAGCTCGACCTGGTCCTTGAAAAAGCCGTTACCGCTGAACTCCAGCGAGGGGCAGGGTTTCATTGGAAGATCATTCATTTCTCCAAACCCGAATACGACATCACCAAAGAAGTCACCAATCGGCTGAACCAACGTTACAAACGCGGGTAGGCCAGGAACATTCCAAGGCGACCGGCCTCTTGCAGGCGACCAACCTTGGATGAATTCCTTTGAAGCCAGATGCAAAGCCAAAAGACTATAGCCGGCTCTTCCCGCTTAAAGGGCAAGGGCCTCCATACGGGAGTTGAAGTTGCCATCGAGTTGCAGCCCGCGCCGGTCGGCAGCGGTGTCGTCTTTGTACGCACCGACCTTCCGGGGAGGCCGGGGGTCCAGGCCACCCCGGAGAATTCTGGAAGGCTTCCCAGGCGCACAAGCCTCACCAAGGGCGAAGCCAGCGTGCAGACAATTGAGCATCTGATGTCCGCCCTCTTTGCCGCGGGTGTTTGCAACCTTGAGGTCCTGGTCGATGGCCCCGAGCTCCCCGGAATGGACGGGAGCGCGCTTCCTTTTTACGAAGCTGTCAAGGAGGCCGGGGTCGCGGACCAGGGAGAGCCTGCGATGCAGATTGGTGTTGATCAGCCAATTGTTCTCGCCAGCGGCGACTCAAGCGTCATCGCGACGCCCAACCCAGAGGGGCTCAAGGTCTCCTACACCCTCGACTATAATTCACCCCTCCTGGGTACTCAGTATCTCAGCATCCTGGTCGATGAAGACGCCTTCGCGCGCGAGATAGCTCCAGCCAGGACCTTCGTTCTTCTTGATGAGGTCGAGCGGCTCCAGGCCGCCGGCCTCGGTAAAGGAGCGGACCCCTCCAACACGCTGGTTCTCGGGCCGGATGGCATTATTGACAACGAGCTTCGCTTCGATGATGAATTTGTTCGGCACAAGATTCTCGACCTCCTCGGAGATCTCTTTCTCGCCAACGCATCCATCCAGGCCGACATCAAGGCGATCAAGAGCGGGCATGCTCTCAACGCTGACCTTGCGGGCGCCTTCCTTCGCAGCCACAACAAGGTCAATGGCAATGGGACTCCTTTCATGCCGGGCCAGGATGTTATTTCAGCCCCTCTTGCAGGAAGCCAGATCGAAGCTGTTCTCCCGCATCGTTACCCCTTCCTGCTGGTCGACCGGGTAGACGAGCTTGAACCCAATGTCAGCGCTACAGGAGTCAAGTGCGTTACCGTCAATGAACAATTTTTCCAGGGTCACTTCCCGGGCAACCCGGTGATGCCAGGCGTCCTTGTCGTCGAGGCGCTTGCGCAGCTTGGGGGACTCGTCATCAAGGCTGGCGAGGGGCATCAAGACATCGAGGCCTACCTTCTCTCTCTTGATAATGTGAAATTCCGCAAGCCGGTGGTCCCAGGGGATCAACTCGTTTTAAAAGTTTCAACTGACCGGCTCCGTAGCCGCTCCGCTCAGATCCAAGGCCGGGCCTATGTTCAGGATCAACTCGTCGCTGAGGCCGAAATTCGTTACGCCCTCGTAAGCCCACGTCCATAGTAATTACCAAGGGGTAGACTGCCCGTGTTCTGGTCATCAAGGAAACAAGCTGAATATTCAATCGGCGGCGAAAATGCCGTCGTCCATCCGACGGCTGAAATCGGCTCCAATGTCGAGATCGGGCCCTTCACCTATGTCGGGCCAAATTGCCGCATTGGCGACAACTCTAAGCTTCACAACAATGTGTCCCTGCTGGCGAACACCGTCCTCGGAGAGAACAGCGAGATCTATCCCGGCGCGGTCGTTGGCGCCGATCCCCAGGATAAGAAATTTGAGGGTGAGGACTCATGGGTCCTCATCGGTGATGGAAATACCATTCGTGAATGCGTGACCATCCATCTGGGCACCCGCCACGGCGGCGGGAACACGATTATTGGAAACAGAAATCTGCTGATGGCGTGTTGCCATGTCGCCCATGACTGCATCCTTGGAGATGGAATTACCATGGCTAACAATGTCCTGCTTGGTGGCCATGTGGTTGTAGAGAACAACGCGACCTTCGGCGGGTTGGCAGCTGTGCATCATTACGCAACCGTTGGCGAGTCATCTTTCATTGGCGGGATGACCCGGATCAGTCTTGACGTGCCTCCCTATATGCTGGTCGAGGGAAGCCCTATGAAGGTCTGGTCTGTCAACAAGGTCGGCCTCAGGCGGCACGGCTTCTCTCCCGAGAGCATGGAGAGTCTCAAGGAAGCACACCGCTGCCTTTACCGTGAGGGCTACTCGCGCATCGAGGCGGTCAAACTTCTTAAAGACAGGCTTTGGGATTGCCCTGAAGTGCAAAACCTCGTTAACTTCCTTGATCGTGCCGACCAGGGGCACAAAGGGCGAGCCCGGCAGCCTTCAAGTGAATAAGCCTGATTTCAAGTGGAGTTGATTTAATTGGCGATCTCAGCCAGAAGGCCTGATGAAGATGAGCCTGTTCGGGTCCTAGTCGTCGGAGTCGGACACCTTGGGAAAAGCCACGCTCGTGTTTACACCGAGCTTGATGGCGTAGTTCTCGAGGGTGTCCTTGATAGCTCTCCAGATCAAGCCAGGGAAATCGGAAATAAGCTTGGCGTCCCATATTTTTCCGAATTGACCCCGGAGCTGTTGTCCCGCATTCATGCGGCCAGCATCGTAACTCCCACCCCCACACACGCCGAGGTCGCCACCCGCTTTATCGAGGCCGGTATTTCCGTCCTTGTCGAAAAGCCCATGACCTCGACCATCGAAGATGGGGAGGCCCTCTGCAAGCTTGCAGATGAGGCGGGAGTGACCCTCCAGGTTGGGCATATCGAGAGATTCAATCCTGTTGTCCTCTCGGCCCACCCTTTCCTTCGGGACCCTGTATACATCGAGTGCGATCGAATACATCCATTCAGTTTTCGTTCAGTTGAAACCAGCGTTGTGCTCGACCTGATGATCCACGACATTGACATAGCGCTCAACCTGGTAGATTCTCCCGTCGTCGGGCTCGAGGCTGTCGGCACCAAGGTCCTCTCGGAGACCGAAGATCTTGCCAGCGCCAGGCTCACCTTCGAAAACGGCTGCACCGTCATGGTCAAGGCCAGCAGGGTCGCGATTAAAAAGAGCCGCAAGATGCGCATCTTCAGCAGGGACTCCTATCTTTCCCTGGATTACATAGCCAAAACCGGGATGCGAATGGGCTTCAAGGAAGGCTTTGACCGCAAGAATATCGATATCAAGAAAATGGCCAAGATGGAGGCGGACCAGGGGTCTTATCCGCTCTTCACCAAGTATTTCAACATCGAGCAACTCAACGTTGCTCCAGATGAGCCGTTAAAAAATGAGCTCAAGTCTTTCCTGCATGCTGTGAAAACCGGCCGTGAGCCGGTTGTGACCGGTTTACACGGCCTCCAGGCCATCAAGATCGCCACCCAGATACAGCTGAAGATCAAAGAGCAGCAGGACAAACTGGGCGGTTTTTAACCCTTTATTTCCGGTACCGATGCCTGTTTGACACCCCGTTTCCTGTGTGATAGATTCCGGGATTCTTAGGACAGCGGACGAATGCTGTTTCAGCAAATTTTCCCAGGGACCTTCGAGCTGAAGAATCCCGCATAACTACTAAAGATCGGCAACTAACCGATCGCCCCTTCGAGCTCAATCGTTGGGTGAAAGGAGTACTGTCTTGGCCATTGTAGACGTCAAGGAAATCATTCAGGCCGGAGTCCATTTCGGTCACCGAGTCAGCCGCTGGCACCCGAAAATGGAACCGTTCATTTTCGGCAAAAGAAATCTCATCCACATCGTCGATGTGCGTGAGACTCTCAAGGGCCTTGTTCGCGCCTGCAACTTTCTCACCCAGATCGGCTCCCGGGGCAGCCAGGTTGTTTTTGTCGGCACCAAGCGCCAGGCAAAATCAATCGTACAGAGGGAAGCCGAGCGCAGTGAAAGCCACTATGTTGCCGAGCGCTGGCTTGGCGGCAGCCTGACAAACCTCCATACCATCCGCAAGCGCCTCAAGAGGCTTGTTGAGCTGGAGGCCCTCGAAGAAACCGGCGAAATTGAGCAGCACTCCAAGAAGCGGGTCTCAAGGTTGAGGAGAGAGCGCCGAAAGATTTTCACCAACCTTAACGGGCTCAGGAAGATGGAAAAAATACCCGCGGCCCTGATCGCCGTGGATATTCGTCGCGAGCACATCGCCATCCGCGAAGCCCGGAAATGCGGAATCCCCGTCATTGCCCTCGTGGACACCGACTGCGACCCCGGGCTTGTTGACATTGTCATCCCCGGCAACGATGACGCCTTCCGCTCCATCGAGATCGTCCTCGGCGCCCTGGCGGACGCGCTCCTTGCCGGCAAGGAGAAATACGCCATGGTCCAGGCTGAAGAGGAGAAGAAGAGGATGGAGGAGGCCGAGTCGCGCAAGAAGGAACAGGAGAAGGTGGATGCCGTCCGGCAGAAAGAGCTAGACGCGAAAAAGGAACGCGACGAGATCTTCCGCAAGGCCAGGGAGGGCGAGGCCGCTCGAGTTGCGGCGGAGGCGGCGACCGCGGATGCTGAGCCTGCCCCTGAGGCGGCTGCCTCTGAAGATCCGGCCGCCGCGCCCGAGGCAGAGCAGCCCGCAACTGAAGAGAAGCCGGCGGAGCCTGAAGCCTGATCCGCGCTCAGCAACAAGTAAGCTGACACTCTGACCGCAGCCGGCCAGGGTGTTTTGCTGTTGACACAGCTTGGGCTCCTGATGTTTAAGCCTTTGTAGTAAGTTTATCCCGTTCTTTGCGTGGTGGAGAAATAGCCGAATGGCTGGCACTCGGATTCTTCTTAAAATATCCGGCGAGATGCTCTGTGAGAAGGGAGGATTCGGTATCGACCCTGCCCATGTCCAGGATTTTTCCCAGCAGATCAAGGAGGGCCTGGCCCAGGGGAATGCCGAGCTCGCGATGGTTTGCGGTGGAGGTAATTTCTTACGCGGGGCCCAGATTGCCGGAGATGAGATAGGGCGCATTACCGGGGACAACATGGGGATGTTGGCCACGATTATGAATGCCCTGGCGCTCCAATCCGCCCTTGAGCGCGCCGGAGTTGAGACCCGGGTTCTTTCTGCTATTCCCGTGAACGATCTTGCAGAGCCCTTTATTCGAAGAAGAGCTCTTCGCCATCTTGAGAAAAAAAGGGTTGTCCTGCTGGCGGGAGGAACAGGTAATCCATACTTTACCACCGACACCACGGCAGCCCTCCGGGCGCTTCAGATCCGCGCTAATGTCCTGGCCAAGGGGACGAAGGTTGACGGGATCTACTCTGCTGACCCCGAAAAAGATCCCGATGCCGAGTTTTTTGAAGAATTAACTTTCCTGGATGTTTTACAGAAGAGATTGCGAATTATGGACTCGACTGCCGTGAGTCTCTGCATGGATAATTCTCTGCCTATCAATGTCTTCAATATGAAGGAGCAGGGAAATATAGTTAAATTTCTTTCCGGCGAACGCCTTGGGACCATGGTCGTCTAAGTTTCCTGCCCGGGCTCATTAGGGAGAATGTCGATGGACTACGACACAGTATTGTTGGATACGGAAGACCGCATGGACAAGGCGCTCGGGGTCCTGAGAGACAAATACCGCGGCATGAGAACCGGAAGAGCCAATCCCGGCCTGGTTGATTCACTGCGAGTCGATTATTACGGCAGCCCGACACCGTTGAAGCAGATCGCCAATGTTTCAGCCCCGGAAGCGAACCAGCTGCTCATCAAGGCCTTCGATCCCAGCGCCCTGTCGGAAATTGAAAAGGCCATCCTCAAATCAGACCTTGGCATCAACCCTCAAAATGACGGCAAAATCTTACGGTTGATTCTTCCGCCCCTGAGCCAGGAGAGGCGTCAGCAACTGGCCTCCTTCGCCAAAGAAACGGCTGAAGAGACCAGGATCGCTATTCGAAACATCCGACGAGATGCAAACAAGCAGGCCGATCAGCTGCAAAAAGATAAAGATATCTCCGAAGATGAATCGAAGGATCTCAAAGAGGAGATCCAGAAACTACTCAAAAACATTGAAGGCAAGGTCGACGATCTCCTCAAAAGCAAAACCGAGGAGCTGACAACTATGTGAACTGGATATTTTTTGGTGGAAAGCTTTCCAGTCATTTCTATAATTTTCCAAAAATTGGGAGCTTAGCTCAGTCGGTAGAGCAACGGCCTTTTAAGCCGTGGGTCGCAGGTTCGATCCCTGCAGCTCTCACCAGGCAGGAACTCCTTCGGGTGTTTCCGCCTGGGGCCCCATCGTCTAGTCGGGCCTAGGACACCGGGTTTTCATCCCGGCAACTGGGGTTCAAATCCCCATGGGGTCACCATTTTTTTCAGCCTCTCCCTGCACAGGGAGAGGCTTTTTTGCTGGTTCCACAACGCCGCCGGCAACTGTTACACTTGTTTTAAAATCATGCCTTTTGAAGCCCCGGATTATTACCAGCTCGATGAGCTCTTCTCTGATGAGGAATTGCTCGTACGCTCCAGTGTAAGGAAATTTGTCGAAGAGCGGGCGCTTCCGCTTCTTCCTGCCTGCTTCGAGGAAGGGCGCTTCCCCCGGGACCTGATCGGGGAGATGGCGGAGCTCGGTCTTCTCGGAGCCGACCTGGAGGGTTACGGCTGCGCTGGAATCGGCCCGGTCGCCTACGGGCTCGCCTTGCAGGAATTGGAGCGCGGCGACTCCGGCCTGCGCAGCTTCGTATCCGTGCAAGGCTCCCTTGGAATGTACGCCATCTACGCCCATGGAACTGAAGAGCAAAAATCGCGGTGGCTGCCGGATCTGGCCGCGGGTAAAAAAATCGTCTGTTTCGGCCTCACCGAACCCGACTTCGGCTCCAACCCTTCCGGGCTCCAGACCAGGGCGGATGCGGCGGGTGATGAATATATCCTGAACGGTAACAAGATGTGGATTACCAACGGATCCATCGCAGATGTCGCGGTGGTCTGGGCTCAATGCGATGGCGAGATCTCTGGCTTTCTCGTCGAGAACGGAACCCCTGGTTTTTCTTCAACCACCCAGAAAGGGAAGTGGAGCTTACGGACATCCGACACCGCCGAGCTTCATCTTGAAGACTGCCGAATCCCCGGGGAATGCAGGCTCCCAAAGACGACCGGCCTCAAGGCTCCGTTGATGTGTCTCAACCAGGCGCGTTACGGGATCGCCTGGGGCGCCGTAGGCGCGGCGATGGCCTGCTATAGCGAGGCCCTCGATTACGCCGGCTCAAGGATTCAATTCGGCTCACCTATCTCGTCCTATCAACTGGTGCAGCAGAAACTCGTCGACATGCTTTCAGCTATCACCGCCTCTCAATTGCGCTGCCAGCGAATTGGACGACTGAAGGAGGGCGGGTCGATCCGCCCCCAGCAGATCTCGCTGGCAAAACGTGACAACGTAGCCATGGCCCTCGAATGCGCGCGAAGCACGCGGGACATCCTCGGCGCCAATGGAATCATGGAAGAATACCAATGCGGACGACACATGAGAAACCTGGAGTCCGTAAAGACCTACGAAGGCACCCACGACATTCACACCCTGATACTTGGGAATGACATCACGGGCATTCCCGCATTCGGCGATGACGAATAGACCTGGAATTACAGGCCGGCAAGCGCCTCGCCCAACCTCCCAAGCCCTTCCTCTGCCTCGGCTGGAGTTAATATCAGCGGAGGCCTGAACCGTATGGCCCTCTCGCCACAGGCAATCGCCAGCAGGTGCTTTTCGGCGCAAAGCCCAAGGAGCCTGTCTCGCTGGTCGGCGTCCTTGCAATCAAAGGCGCACATGAGTCCGCGCCCTCGGGGGCTGGACATGATCTCGGGGTTTTGTTCCGCGAGGCCGCGGATGCCATCAAGCAGCCCCTTCCCTGTACGGCGCGCATTTTCAACCAGGCGATCGCGATGCATCACCTCGAGGATGATTTCGCAGCGAGCCATGTCGACAAGGCCTCCTCCCCAGGTTGAATTGATCCGAGAGGAAACGTGGAAGACGTTGTCCTTCACCAGGTCAATCCTTTCGCCTGCCATGATGCCGCATACCTGGCTTTTTTTTCCGAAACAGAGTATGTCCGGAAGTACATCGAAATGCTGGTAGGCCCACATTTCTCCAGTCAGCCCGAAGCCAGTCTGCACCTCATCGAAAATAAGCAGAGCTTCTTCGTCATCGGCAATCCTTCGGAGGTCTTCGAAAAATTCTTTCCGAAAATGGTTGTCGCCGCCCTCTCCCTGGATGGGCTCGACAATGATGGCCGCAATCCGGTTGGGATGGCTGGCGAAGCAGTTAAGGATTTCCTCCCGGCACTCCGCCTCAGCCCGGGCGGCTCGCTCAACCTCCAGCGCGTCCGCGGGAAAACGGACCTTCGGATTGACGACTCGGGGCCAGTCAAACTTTGGAAAGAGATCTGTTTTTTCAGGGGCGGTGTTTGTCAGAGAAAGCGTGTAGCCGCTGCGCCCGTGAAACGCCTGCTGGAAATGGAGAATCTTGTCGCCTGGGCAGCCGCTCCTTCCGGCCTCCAGGTTCAGTCGAGTCTTCCAGTCAAAGGCTGCCTTCAGGGCGTTTTCTACCGCCAGAGCGCCGCCCTCAATAAAAAACAAGTGGCGGAAATGATCCGTCATTGCGTGACGGGAAAAAGCCTCGGTGAAGCTGGCCAGCTCAAATGTATGCGAGTCGGAATTGGCAGGCTTGTGCACGGCCGCCGTGAAAAGACGGCGAGCCGCGTCTTCATCGTTGAAAACCGGGTGATTAAAGCCCAGGGGGAGGCTGGCAAAAAACGTATAGAAGTCGAGGTACTCGGAGCCGTCCCGAGCATCGGACACCCAGGCCCCATGACTTTTTCCCAGATCGAATACGATATCGTATCCATCGGCAATGAGATGCTTACGCAGAAGGGGGGCTACGCTATAAGGGTCTACTCTGTCTTTCACAGACACTTGAGGTCTCCTTGCATCGACTCTTCATCGGAAGCCTAACATTTGATGTCTTCGCAGGCTCCCTAATTCATTGCGGTGTTGAATATTTGTGCTGCGGCTCGGGATCGGATCAAAATATCTAATTCCATGCGGCATTGTCCGGTACTTTGATAAGATCGCCGTGCATTTGTAGAATAACGGAAAGACAGCGGCCTTCTGCCGACCCTCTCCGGATTGCAGCGATCCCTCTTAGTTTTAATTTTCGTATCCACCATTTTCGTTCAGGGCGAATTCTCAACGCGACTTCACATGCCTCCCAAGACTCGCAAGCCGACAATTTACGTTCTAACCACCGAGACGGGTGAGCCCGAGGAACATGTCCTTGCAGAGGGAACCTCCATGATTGGAAGGTCATCTGACAACGGGATCGTGCTTCATGATTCGCTTGTTTCTCGAAATCACGCCGAGGTGCATTACGAAGGCGGAGTCGTAACCCTTCGCGATATGGGTGGAAAGAACCCGGTCCGGGTTAATGGTAACGACGTAAAGGACACGAAAAATTACCAGCTTCTCGACGATGACCGGATCAGCATAGGTGAAAGCGAGCTCCATTTCGTATACCCGGCTCCCGGAGAGAAGCCCACCAAGCTTCGGGTCTACAAAGAAGCTGACGATTACGACACCCGGGCCGAGGATCTGAGCCTTGAGGCCTCGGAGCCTGTCTACAGCCAGGAGGGCGGCACTGACAATGGCGGCGCCAATAAGAATTACAACCGTCTCTCGGCCCTCTACAGCCTCACCGAAAAGATCCTCGAGATTACGGACGAAGATGACGTCTACGATGCGATCCTTGCGGCTGTCACCCGTGAGACCGGGGCGGAGAGGGGTTTTCTTGGCCTGCTCCCCCAGGCCGCCGAGCCAGGCCCTTACTCTCTGGAGGTCGTAAAATTCTGGGATCCCGACCAGGGAGAGAAAGCTCAGGCCATCGAGATGAGCGAAACTATCCTGACAAGAATCCAGCGGGATAAAAAAGCTGTTCTTGTAACCGACGTTGCCGATCGTAAGGATTTTGGCCATAGCGTTATCGACCTGAAGATCAGATCTTTTATCTGCGCCCCGCTGACCTGCGGAGATCGGTGCCTTGGGCTTGTCTACATCGACACTCGCGGACATCGCGAACAATTTGGCCGGAGTGAGCTCGAGTTCGTCAGCGCTGTTGGCCGCCTCGCCGGCCTGTGTCTTCAAAACATCTGGGTCCAGGGCAATCTCCAGCGCGAGAATAAACGCCTCCGGTCCCTTGTATCGAGCAGCGGCAAGCTCATCGGGAATTCTCCAGCCATGGAGAAGGTGTTCCGACTCATCGAAAAGGTCGCCGATCGAGACGCCTCCGTCCTGATTACGGGTGAAAATGGAACCGGCAAGGAGCTGGTTGCCCGGCAGATTCACGGGCAATCCGCCAATAAGGAGGCGCCCTTCGTTGCCGTCAACTGCGGGGCCATACCGCCCAACCTTGTTGAGAGCGAGCTGTTCGGCTATGAAAAAGGCGCCTTCACCGGAGCCGAGCGAACGACCCCGGGAAAATTCGAGCTGGCCAATAAAGGCACTCTCTTCCTTGATGAGATCGGGGATATGCCTGTCGATATGCAGGTCAAAATCCTTCGGGCTTTACAGGAGCGGAGCTTCTACCGAGTCGGGGGAAAATCTGAAATCGAGGTGGACATCAGGGTCCTGGCCGCCACAAACCAGGATCTCAAGAGGGCCATCGAGGTCGGTGACTTCCGAGAGGATCTCTACTTCCGATTGGCCGTTGTTACCGTCGAGATTCCGCCCCTTCGTGACAGGGGCGATGACATCATCGAGTTGGCGTCACATTTCCTTAACCAGGGAGGAGATGGGATCCAGCTGTCAAAGGCCGCCGTTGACTGCCTCAAGCTCCATTCCTGGCCCGGCAACATCCGAGAGCTCCGCAACGCGCTTGAGCAGGCCTCGATATTAGGTGACGGAAAGCAGATTGCGCCCTCCGACCTCCCTCCTGAAATAGGAAAGGTCGGACGCGGACAGATGAAATTCCTTCTCAAGCCCCTGGCTGAGGTCGAAAAACAATATATACTTCGTGCCCTCGAAGAGACCGGGGGCAATAAGACGAAGACCGCCAAGCTCCTTGGTATCTCCAGGGAGACCCTCTATCAAAAAATCAAACAATTCGAAGAGGGCTGAGAGGCTCTCAACTCCTGCCCAGTAAGCGCTGGAAGAATCCCGGACGATCCTCCGCCTGCTCCGTCTCAGGCCGGTAGCTGCCCCCAGGAAGGCCGAGGAGGATCCTTTCAATGATGTCGTCGCAGCTGACCCCTTCGGCTTCAGCGTGGTAGGTGGGTACCATTCGGTGCCTCAATGCCGGGAAGGCGGCCTTGTGGACATCATCCGCATTAATTTCAGCCCTGCCTCCCATCAGCGCCATGGAGCGGGCCGCGCCCAGGATGGCCTGGATCCCCCTGGGGCCGGCCCCCCAGGATATCCACTCTTTGACGAATTCAGGGGCCGCATCGGAATCCGGACGAGTGCTCCTGACAATGGCTGAGACATAATCAAGCAGCTCGGAGGGGATCACGATTCTTCCGGCCAGGGATATCATTTCAACAATGACAGTCCTTTCAAGCAACGGTTCCAGGCGGCATTGGTAGGAGGAGGTGGTCTGTCGAACGATCTCAAATTCTTCACCCTCATCCGGATAATCAATCTGTATGCTTTGCTGAAATCTGTCCAGCTGGGAGACAGGGAGGGGGTAGGTGCCTTCCTGCTCGATGGGGTTCTGGGTGGCAAGTACGAAGAAGGGTCTTTCAAGGGGCAGATTCTCCCCTGCAGCCGTCACCTGCTTCTCCTCCATGGCCTCCATGAGTGCGGCCTGCGTCTTGGGAGGAGTCCTGTTGATCTCATCGGCGAGAATCACGTTGGAGAAGATCGGGCCGCGAAGGAAATGAAACCCCCGGTTTCCAGCCTGGTCGTCCTGGAGCAGCGAGGCCCCAATGATGTCGCTGGGCATCAGGTCGGGGGTAAATTGAATCCTGCTGAAGTCCAGCGTAAGAAGCTCGGCAATTGAGCGAACAAGCAGGGTCTTCGCCAGTCCCGGAACCCCAATGATGAGGCAGTGCCCTTCGCTCAAGATTGCCGCCATGACCTGGGTGACGATCTTCTCCTGGCCGACAATCTGGGCGCCAAGCTTCTCTCGCAGGCCGGCGATCAGGCTCGAAAACTCATTGAGCCTGGAGTGGTCTTCCGCATTCAATTTATCATCCATTTGCCTCGGAGCCTTTCACCCTGTCCCAGGCCGCGTTCAGCTCATCCGCGTCGCGGCCATCGAGCGTTCCCAGGTCCAGCTCGACACCTTTGAATCGAGCTGTAAATTTCCGGGTAGATCTTACCAGCGCTTCATCTGCTGAGTAGCCAAGTTTTCGGCAAAGATTGACCGCCGTAAACAGAATGTCCCCCAGCTCTTCCTGGATGGAGCCTGCGGCGATTTCCCCAGCATCGGCTGAGAGCGCGTCCTCCAGCTCCGATACCTCTTCTTTCAATTTATCAATCACTCCATTCGCGTCGACCCAGTCCAGGCCACAGCCGGAAGCCTTCTCGCTTATCTTCTCCGCTCGCTGGACAGAGGGGAGGCTTCTTGGGACTCGGTCAAGAATCGAAACGGCCGGGCCATCTTCTCCCGCGGGGTCCCTTTCCTTACGCTCCTCTTCCTTGATGGAGTTCCACAGCTTGAGAACCTCCCCTGAATTCTTGACAGCCTTGTCGCCAAAAACATGGGGGTGCCGCCTTACGAGCTTTTTGCGAATACCGGTGGCGACGGATGAAAGATCGAAGCTTTCGTCTTCTGAGGCGATAACACTGGCCATAAAAACGTTCATCAGAACATCGCCGAGCTCCTCGCAGACATGTTCAGTTGGCCGGCCCCCGCCATCGGAGATGGCATCCAGAACCTCGCAAACTTCCTCGAGTAGATGTTGGCCAATATCGGCGAGCTCTTGTTCCTGGTCCCATGGACAGCCGCCCGGGCCACGTAAAGACTCAATTACATCGAGCAGTTCAATTAGCGATCGGGCTGGCTCCTTCATGGTTTCAGATTGTACCAATTGTCAATGAAGCCGACTATCGACTATCCCACGGCCTTTCCTGCCCCCAGACCGGACAGGTGTCGCTATATCGATCACCGCTGCTGGCAAAGAAGGCTCTCTTTCGGCAGATAGAGCCCGGTGGCCTTGGCCTGGTATTTGCATTTATCCACCTTTCGTGTCTTCCCCGATGGCCATTCGGCCATTTTGAAGACTTGATGGTCCAAATCGATTGCCTGGCTGGAAGGAGGTGATGCTTACCGGGGAAGCTTGCGATGGAAAAACCGGCACGAATTAATTCTTCCCTGGGGAAACATAAGTCACACTTACTCCCGGCGGGTTTCTGATCGTTGTCCAAATCACTCTTTGAAACTATAAGGGAACTCCCGGTTTCGGCGATGTGCCATGGGCGGTGGCAGGCAGAGAAGCTCGCCGGGATCTTTTCAAGCCACCATTTCTCGACACTTTTCTATGAGGTATTGCGACCCTTTCTTGGATGCCCTATGCTTGCCTGCCTTCAATTGCTTCATAATGAAGAGATGGCAACGAGTTAAAGGGAAGTCCGATGGCGGAAATTCGAGTGCTTGTAAACGGGGCTAAGGGGCGCATGGGCTCAGAGACCGCCCAGGCTGTCATTGGAGCCGACGGACTTGAGCTTGTCGGGCAAACCGATCTTGGCGATGAGCTCTCGTCGGCCATCGAGGACGCCGGGGCGCAGGTTGTCGTCGATTTCACGATTCCGTCGTCGGCTGTTCATAACGCCAACGTCATTCTTGATTCTGGCGCCAGTCCTGTTGTTGGAACAACCGGGTTCTCAGTTGAAGAAATTGAATCCCTTCAGGAAAAAGCAGCCGGGCTTGGACGCGGGGGGCTCATCGCCCCGAACTTCGCCATTGGAGCCGTGTTGCTCATGAAATTCGCACAACAGGCCGCGAAGTATTTCCCTGATGTTGAGGTCATTGAGCTCCATCACGACCAGAAGGTCGATGCTCCCTCCGGGACGGCCCTCAAGACTGTCGAATTGATCAGGGAATCGCTGGATGAAAATCCTTCCACCCGGCAGTCCGAAAGACCTGAAGAGACTGAGACCGTTAGCGGGGCTCGAGGCGGAAAATACCTCGACATTCCCGTTCACAGCGTCCGCCTCCCTGGCTATGTCGCCCACGAAGAGGTCTTATTTGGCGGCACGGGACAGGTCCTCTCGCTCCGCCACGACTCCATTTCAAGGGAATCTTTTATGCCCGGGGTCATCCTTGCCATCCGCAAAGTTGTAGACCTGGACCGCCTGTATTACGGCTTGGACCAGGTGATGGACCTGTAGGCTCATTCCGTCCGGGGTGGCCGCTGATGGTTCAATCCCCGGCGAATATGGGAAGCGGCACATCGCAGCCAAGATCAGACGGGGAGTCTTCAGGGTCACTGCCCGGATAGGGGAATGGCGCGGCGGGACCATCGCCTCCGATGAACAGGGTGGTGAGCAATAACACTGCGTCGTCGATCTGGATGTATCCATCGTCATCAGTGTCCGCGGCCTCCATGCACGTTATGGTCTCCCGGCCAGGGACTGGCGAAAAGAGCCACCGCAGAATTGCGACTGAGTCACCGAGGTCAGGGGATGTCCGGAACTCTTCGCGTGCGATGAGCGCTCCATCCTCCGGCGGGTTGTAGGCGAATATCGAGCTGTCAACATTGCCCCTTACAAAATGCGGCCTCAGGATCTTCAGATAACCTGGCAGCAGCCTCAGGCCCGGCTCTCGGTTTTCAGCAGCCTGGCCTTCGCCAAGGGCCGGCTGGACCGTAGGCTGAACAACGAGGCGGCCGCCAATAAAGTTGACCGGTCCACCCTGTCCTGCTCCGTCGCCTCCAGTGGCGACCCCGGCATAATGGAATTCGAGGTCGGCAACATGCGCGCCCAGGAGCAGGTTCGTCCCTGGGGCCCGGAAAGCAGAAACGTCAAGCCTGAAGTCCGCCCCGGATGGGTCAGACCGATAGGATATATCAACGCTCTCAAGGGGCCCGCGCCCTTCTGTGGCAGGAGCCGTTGGTCTGACCCGAAGAAGGTTCAGAATCAGCTCGTCATAATCTACACCTACGTTGATGGTGTCGATGTCGCCAAGGCTGGTAATGTAAAGCGGGAGGACGAACGATTGCTCTCTTTGAGTTATCCCGCCGCCGCCAATCTCAATTCCATCGGCGTAGTAAACGGTCACGCCGCCATCCTGAAGATGGCCGCTTACCATTTCAACCACGCCATCATCATCCGCCACGTCCAGCGTCCCGGCCAGGGTTTCTTCCCTGGGGTCCTGGGTCAGCGAGCCGGGGTCATAAGGCGTAAACGCCAGGGGCGTCTCCAGGCGGTAGTGGGCGACAGGGAAATTTCCCGGGAGAAGGTCAAATGTCAGGGAAACGAAGTGAGTGCCAGGCTCCTGCGGTGGGGGGCGGGCTCTTCCGCGAGTGTCAAGAAGGGTGGCAAGGATCCTTCCATCCGGGTCGACCGTAACGGGAATCCCGGGCCAGAAAACCCAGTCGGTGTTTTCAATCTTCAGGTCCCGAAACGCCAATCTCTCCCGGTCGTAATCCACAGAGATCTGAACGTAATTGGCGTGGCTGTTGCCCCCAATTCGCAGCGGCACAGAGACCCCGGTGAGTTCCTGGACATCGGCCTTGTATACGAAGTCCACGGAATCAATCTGCAAGGTGGCGACCCTGGAGCTGATACGCCCCGGCGCGTCCTCTTCGTCGATGGCAAAGGCTGCCCCATGAACGAGAGCAAGCGCCGCGAAGATAGCCGGCAGAAGCAGGCCTGGCCTGCATGCAAACATCCCAGCAGGATAACCCGCAGGGTTTCTACTTCTTGCTTTGCTATCGAATACCCGTAACAAGATACGATGACTCCTGGATCATCAGCCGGTCCGATACGAACCCGTTCTCACCAGGTTCTCTGCATCTGCAGTAAAGGACCTTACGAATGCTGGCAAAACCGAAAACAATCAGGAAGGGAATAACTGCCTGCAGATCGAATCCACACAGGTCACACGGTAAAAACCGGGTGACAACAGCCTTCTCGAGCCTGAATTATCATGAAATTCGTCTATACAGACAGTTACTCGATTTTAAACTCACCAGATATAGTGTCAAAACATTATAGAGTTTTAACTTCTTGTTATTGGCCAAGTTGACAGGCTTGGCGACCCTTCTAAAATGTCTCTCATGATAGAACTCCCCGAATCCATAAAAACTCACGTCCTCTCACTCGAAGAATTCTTTGAACGAGAGAACACCAGGGAAACCCACGACTTCATTACAGATGGCCTCAATTACCAGTTTTCCACTGGAGGGAAAAGGCTCAGGCCGGCTTTATGCCTGCTCTCCTGTGAGCTGTTTGGTGGCGAGCCCGACAAGGCTCTCCCTTTCGCCATGGCCACGGAGATCCTCCATAATTTTCTCCTGATCCACGATGACATCGAAGATGACGACGTCATGAGACGGGACCAGAAGACTCTCTGGGCTGAAATAGGTCTTCCCAATGCTCTGAATGTTGCAGACTTCATGATCGCTCGCGCCTACGGATTGATCACAGAATCTCAGCTGCCGGTAGACACAAGCCTTAAATTATGCCGCGCCTTCAGCCATGTCCTCCAAAAGACTGTCGAAGGACAGGCGCTGGACATCAATCTCCGTGGGCGGGCGGACGTCAACCTGGAGACCTACTACCGCATCGTCACCCTCAAAACAGCCTACTACCTGGCCCTCCCATGGGTTGGAGGGGCCATGGTTGCCGGCGCCGAGGAGACCTCACTGGAGCCTCTCTGGAAGCTCGGAAGACGGCTTGGGCCTGCCTTCCAGATCCGGGATGATCTCATCGATCTTACCGAAGGAAAGGGGAGGGGAGGAGAGATTGGCTGTGACATACGGGAAGGGAAGCCCAGCATTTGCTATGCCCACTCCCTCGAGGGCAAGAAGGGAACGGAAGAGGAGCGCGGCCGCCTGGTCGAGATCGTCCGTGCAGACCGAGACTCGACGACCGAAGATGACATCGCCTGGGTTATTGATTTTTACCGGCGCGAACAGGTTCTGGATTTTGCCCAGGGAGAGGCCAACAGGCTCGCCGGAGAATCCCTGGAGATCCTAGATGGCTTACCCCTGCCTGATGCTGGAAAAGAATCTTTCAGAGAAGTGATCCAGTTCGTAGTAGACCGAAAAGTTTAACTCGATATTTTCCCGGCCGGACCGGGACTGAAGAGAAGGTGGAGAAATGGCCGGCGAGAAACCACTGATGATTGCTGTTGTAATGGGCGGCATTTGCGGTGAACGCGATGTCTCGCTCTCTACTGGTGCTTGCGTGGCCAGCAAGCTTCTTTCTGCAGGCCATGTGGTAACTCCCGTCTGTATTCACGCAAATGGTTCCTGGGAGATCGGCCCCCGGCTTACAGATCTTCCCCCCAGCCCCGGCAGGGAAGAATGGTTCCGTGGAAATTCCACACCAGCGCGCGATGCAACAGGCCGCCTCGTATCACAGGGTGTCGATTGCGTCTTCAATGCACTCCATGGCCCCGGCGGGGAAGACGGCACCATCCAGGGATTTCTACGTGTCGCCGGCATACCCTTCACCGGACCGGACGTAACTCCTGCAGCCCTCACAATGGACAAGGCTCTCACCAAGGCTGTCCTCGCCCAGGCTGGAGTCAGAACTCCACGCGGATTTGAAATTCCGATGTTCTCCGAACCCCGGAGTGAAGAATGCTGGCGCTCACTGGTTCGGGAAATGTCCGAAAAAATACCCTTCCCCTGGGTCGTCAAACCCAATTGCCTCGGATCCAGCGTTGGGATTCAGCTACTTCAATCGGCTGAAGAATTCCTTTCAGCCGCGACTGCTGACGGGATGCACTGGTGCCCCTCCCCGGGCCTGTCTGGGTCCGGGTTTATTGTCGAAGAACAGATCGAGGGCCGCGAGCTTACCTGCGGGGTGCTCGAGCTTCGCCCGGGAAACGTCACGGCGCTGCCTCCGATCGAGATTCTCCCCAAATCCAGTGAGTTTTTTGACTACCAGGCAAAGTACACCCCGGGGGCTACCGAAGAGATCTGCCCTGCGCAGCTGGATGCGGACATGACCAGGGCGGTACAGGATCTTGCGGCCCTTGTTCACACGACATTTCATTGCGACCCCCTCTCAAGGACCGACATCTTTCTTGCTGGAGGAGGAGAGCTGGTCGTTCTCGAGATCAACACCCTGCCCGGCATGACCGAAACCTCCCTGATTCCGCAGTCCGCCCTGGCGGCCGGTATTTCCCTGCCCGATTTATTTGACCAGCTTGTCTGCCATGCGATACAGCGCGAGGCCATGCGGAAGGCGGTCGGTACCCTTTGAAATTTATCCAGGTCCGCGGGGCCTCAGAGAACAACCTGCAGGGTCTTTCCATTGACCTGCCTCGGAACTCCCTCACGGTCATTACTGGCGTCAGCGGCTCCGGAAAGTCCAGCCTCGCCTTCAATACGATCTACAAAGAAGGACACAGGAGGTTCCTCGAATCCCTCTCCGCTTATGCTCGTCGATTCCTTGGAGGGATCGACAAGCCTGCGATTGACAGCATAGAAGGGCTCTCGCCCTCGGTCTCTATTGAGCAGCGCACCATCCAGCGGAATCCAAGATCTACCGTTGGAACAATGACGGAGATCTACGACCATCTTCGGCTTCTTTATGCCCGTCTCGGAACGCCCCATTGCCCGGGCTGTTCCCGGGTCATTGACTCCCAGAGCGCCGAGCAGGTCGCCGCGCAGTTGCTCGCTTCCTGCGAAGGCGTCCGGGGGCTTTTTTGCGCCCCCATCATTCGCGACCGCCGCGGAGCCTTCGGGGCCGTATTTGACAAGCTCAAAAGAGACGGCTACAGGAGGGTCATCGTCGACGGCGAGCTCACCGCCCTGCAGGAAGATCCTCCTGCCCTTGACCCTAACACCGTCCATTCTGTCGATGTTATTTGTGACCGTCTGACCGTTGAGGTCGGCCGGCGCCCCAGAATTGTCGAAGCCATCGAAAACTGCTTTCATCTTGCCGAAGACACATTTCGCTTTTGCGGAGATCCTGGTGCCCCTCATCCCGCGGACACAGAGAGGCTCTTTTCCGGCCGCTTCTCCTGCCCCGACTGCCAGGTCGACCTCCCCTCGCTTGACACCCGGATTTTTTCCTACAATCTGCCTTTCGGCAGATGCCCCAGGTGCAAAGGCCTCGGCAAGGCCCTCCAGGTTGATCCGTCTCTCCTCGTCACCAACCGGACCAGCCCCCTTCTGAGGGGGGGGCTCTCTCTCTTCAGCGAAGACGGCAAGCCTGCCCATCTGGAATTCAACCCTGCCATCGTCACCGGGATCCTCAAGAAGATCGGGAGACCCGCGGACGCGGCCTGGGGAGACCTTGAAAGCAATGACCGCAAGATCCTCTTATACGGGCAGGACAAGCTGCCCGGGCTCCTTGATCAACTCGAGGAAATCCGAGATTCTGATGAGGACGCCTTCGCCGAGCTGACCGCTGAATCAACCTGCAGGGAGTGCCACGGGGAGCGCCTTGGAGCCCTTCCCCGTGCCGTAAAATTTTCAGGCGCCACCATCGGGTCCCTCTGCCAGCTGCCGATCGATGAGCTCCTCGTTTTCTTCAACACACTCCAATTAGATGGCCCCGCAGCCCAGATTGCGGCGCCCCTGGCTTCCGAGATATCCCGCCGCCTGAGCTTCCTCAACGAGGTCGGCCTTGGCTATCTCAGCCTCGGTCGCTCGGCCCCGAGCCTTGCCGGCGGAGAGGTCCAGAGAGTTCGGCTCGCGGGGCAGCTTGGAAGCGCCCTCCAGGGGGTCATCTTCGTTCTCGACGAGCCCTCCATCGGACTCCATTCAAGGGACAACAGAAAGCTTCTCGGAGCCCTTGAGCAGCTCAGGGACAGGGGCAATACGGTGATCGTGGTTGAACACGACCAGGAGACCATTGAGCTCGCCGATCATGTTGTCGACATGGGACCCGGAGCCGGCATCGAGGGAGGAAGGGTTGTCGCCGAGGGAACAGCGAAGGAGATCATGGCGGTGGAGGCCTCCATAACGGGCGCCTATCTCTCCGGCAAAAAACAGGTGCTTCGGCGGCAAGGACGCGGGCCGGGCTGGGAAAGGTCTCTGAAGCTTGAAGGTGTCACCCACAACAACCTGGATGATGTGAACGTCGAGATCCCGCTTGAAAGACTGGTTGCCGTGTCAGGCGTCTCCGGTTCCGGAAAGAGCTCCCTGATCAACCAGGTGCTCCATCCCGCGTTGCTGCGCAAATCAGGCTCCGGAAAAAAAGCCGTCGGGGCTCATGCAGACATTCAGGGGCATGAGTTCATTGACAAGATTCTCTCTGTGGACCAGACCCCTATTGGAAAAAGCACCCGCTCAAATCCCGCCACCTACACCAAGCTCTTCTCGTTAATACGCGAGCTCTTTGCCCGCCTTCCCGAGGCGCGATCAAGGGGCTACAAATCATCCCGTTTCAGCTTCAACGTCGATGGCGGCCGGTGCATCGAGTGCGGAGGGGCCGGAATCAAAAGCGTTGACATGCAATTCCTCGCCCCTGTCGAGGTTGTCTGCGAGGCCTGCGGAGGCCAGAGATACAATCGAGAAACACTTGAAATCCGCTTTAGAGGAAAAAGTATTTCCGGGGTTTTGGATCTTACCGTCGGCGAAGCGCTCGGCATATTTTCGACTGTCCCGCGAATCGACAGAACCCTGAAAACACTCGACCGCCTGGGCCTCAGTTACCTGAAGCTGGGTCAGTCCGCCACGACTCTCTCTGGAGGGGAGGGTCAAAGGCTGAAACTTGCGAACGAACTCCAGAAGAAATCAACGGGCCGCACCCTCTACCTGCTGGATGAGCCGACCACCGGCCTCCATTTCGATGATGTGCGCGTCCTGGTAGATGTCCTTGACGAATTAGTCAGCAACGGAAATTCAGTCGTTGTCATTGAGCATAATCTCGATGTCATCCAGGCCGCGGACCACGTAATCGATCTCGGCCCAGAGGGCGGCTCCGCGGGGGGCAAGGTGGTTGCGACCGGCACGCCGGAGGAGCTCTGTCAAAACGCGCGCTCCTATACGGGCATCGCCTTGAAGGCTCGACGCGACCGCGACCTCTCCGGCCTCTCGAGCGGACAATGCGCGACCTCCGGCAAGGCGCCTGACCCCGGCCCCCGGGAAATCAAGATCCAGGGCGCTACCCTCAACAACCTCAAAAGTGTCGATGTTTCAATACCCCATGAAAAACTGACTGTGCTGACCGGAGTCTCCGGCTCCGGGAAATCATCCCTGGCCTTCGGGACACTCTTTGCCGAAGGCCAGCGGCGCTACCTCGACTCCCTCTCTACCTACGCCCGGCATTTCCTTGGCAGCCGCAACAGTCCACCTGTTGAACGAATTACCGGGATGGCTCCAGCGATCGCTATTGACCAGAAGTCCGGCAGTGGAAGCTCCCGGTCCACAGTAGCCACCATGACTGAAGTTCACGATCATTTGCGGCTTCTTTTTGCCCACATAGGTCAGCCCCATTGCCCTGAATGCGGGCAGGAGCTCACCTGGATTACCCCAAGCAAGCTGGCTGAAGACCTCGTCACTCAAAACCACGAAAGGCGCCTCTACATCCTTGCCCCTCTCGTTGTCGATGACACCGCCGAGGACGCGCTCAGGAGGCTCATTTCACGGCTTCTGAAGGATGGCCGTACGCGAATACTCGCAGGAGATGCGGAGCTTCGCCTGGACGAGGGCGAAGATGCCGCTCTTCGAAGAATTCTGAACATTTTTCGCTCCTCCGTTGGCGGAGAGCCTCCCAGGCTCTTCCTGGTGGTGGATCGAATGGTCGTCTCCGAGTCGGTCCAGTCACGAATTGCGGCTTCCGTTGAGACCTGCTACGCCATGGCCGAGGGTGTGGTCGCTACGCGACTTGAGGGGGGCCGGATTGTTCGGCATTCCAGGGAACCCTCCTGCGGAGAGGGGCACTTCACCTTTTCGGGCAGTCTCTCACCTCGTATGTTCTCCCACAACAGCTACGAAGGGGCCTGCCCATCCTGCAAAGGGGCAGGCAAAGAACCCAAGGTGCTCTATGACGACCTGATCGCAGAGCCCTCGAAGCCTTTGAACCTCGCGGTCACCCCGCCGCTAAAAGCCTACCTCGAGACCTTCAGGCCATCAGCGCTCGTCGGGCTTGACGCTGTGGAGAGGCACCTCGGCCTCCAGCCCGGCTACGCGACTGGCGACCTCCACCCTGACATTCTCCACTCGCTGCTGCATGGACTCGGAGACGAACGAATCCCCCTGGCGTTGAAAATGGGGCGGCATGAAATCACCTGGTCCGGACTGGCATCCATGCTGGAGGGGTGGATCCGGGGCAAGGATCCGAACCTGAAAGGCCAGGGTCTCGACAGCCTCTTCGAATCCAGGCAGTGCTCCGCCTGCGGAGGGCGGAGACTCCGCCCCGAATCCCTTGCTGTGCGAGTCGCCAACAAGGGGATCCATGGCCTCCTCTCTCTGTCCATTGCCGATGCAGAGAGCTTCTTCAGAGACCTCGTTTTTTCAGGCCGAAAACAGGAAATAGCCAGCGACGTATTGAGGGAGCTTTCAAACAGGCTCCGGTTCCTTGCTGGCGTTGGGCTCGGCTACCTTGAGTTGAACCGAAGCAGCAACACACTTTCCGGCGGTGAAGCGCAGAGAATCCGCCTGGCATCTCAGCTTGGAAATCGACTCACAGGAGCGATCTACGTTCTTGATGAACCAACCATCGGTCTTCACGAATGGGATACGCGAAGTCTTCTCAGCAGCCTGCAGGAGCTCAAAGATGCCGGCAATACAGTTGTTGTCGTAGAGCATGATCGCCACCTGATCGAGTCGGCCGACCATCTGATCGACCTTGGACCCGGCCCTGGAGAACGGGGCGGAGAGATTGTTTCCAGCGGAACACCGTCAGAGGTGGCATCAGACAAATCTTCACTCACAGGGAGCTACCTTCGCGGAGACATCCAGGTATTCGATGGAGCGGAGCGGCGCTCACCGTGTGCGGGGGGAATATGGCTCCGGGGGGCTACTCTCCATAATCTCAAGGGCCTGGATGTTAAATTTCCTCACCGGGTCCTGACGGCCATCACAGGAGTCTCCGGATCAGGCAAATCCACCCTCGTCACGAAGGTCCTCGCGGAAGCCGTTCGGGCCCACCTGCGCCGCGAATCTGAATTTGAGCATCTGGCTGCAATCGAGGGGCTGGATGATATCCGACGACTTGTCACCGTCGGACAGAAACCCGTCGGGAGATCGCGCAGATCGACTCCGGCGACCTATGCCGGGGCCTGGGACCATGTCAGGAGACTCTACGCCAGGATGCCGCTGGCCATGACCCGTGGGTACAAGGCGGGCCGCTTCAGCTTTAACTCTTCAGAAGGACAATGTTCCTCATGCGAAGGCCAGGGGGCCTGCCAGGTTGAAATGCAGTTCCTCTCTGACATCTGGGTCACCTGTGAAGAATGCCGGGGCCGGCGCTTCAACCGGGCGACCCTGGAGGTCCGCTTCAAGGGAAAGAATATCGCGGAGATCCTGGAACTCGAGATCCAGGAGGCCTGCGAATTCTTTGCCAACCAGCCGCCCATCTTCCGTTTCCTCACCTCCATGAACGATGTCGGCCTTGGATATCTCAAGCTTGGCCAAAGCTCACCTTCACTATCGACAGGGGAGGCCCAGCGAGTCAAGCTCGCTGCCGAGCTGGCCGGAGACAACACGGAGGGCGCCCTCTACATTCTAGATGAGCCGACCACAGGGCTCCATTTTTCCGAGGTCAAGATTCTCCTTAAAATCCTGAACCGCCTGGTTGATGGCGGGGGGACAGTGATCCTCATCGAACACAACATGGACCTCATCAAAGCTTCCGATTGGGTTATCGATATGGGGCCCGGGCCCGGGCCCCAGGGAGGAGAGGTCATCTACGAGGGAACTCCCGGCGGTCTCCATAAATGCCCCGACAGCAAAACAGGCAAATGCCTCAGGTCCTGATCATGCGTATCCGATTTTTATTCGAAAAATTCAACAACGTCCCGGGCGCCCGGCGCCCGGCGGCTTTGCTGCTTTCCCTCCTTCTTATCCCTGCGCTCCAGGGTTGCAGCGCCACCGAGGGGAGGTCTCCGCTGCTGCGGACCTCTCTTGGCCCCGCGCTTGAAAAGCTCTGGAGGGAGCACGGAGGCCTCGATACCTGGAGGCGCTTCTCCGGGGCCAGGCTTCAGTACAGTGGAACCATCCAAGGTAAGGCCTTCAGTCTCCGGCCCCTTCTGATTGATTTCCGCTCTCCCGGAAAAACCTGGTATCAGCGGGAGACGGGCGGGCCCTGGTCTCCGTATCAGATTCAGCCACCGCAGCCGAATCGAAGCGAAACCGCAGCCAGTATCGAAGATCTCGCACTGGGCACCCTTCCACTTCTCTTTCATCTGCCCTTCGCAATCGAAGGCCACGAATGGACCTTGCGCAGGGCGCTTCATGCAGGCGGAAGATTGTCAGGTGTCGAATTTGAGGCCGCCCGCCAGGGCCCGGATCCGGGAATCGGCCCCTTCCTCATTCGCATCGAGAGCGGGGAGAGCGCAACGAGAGGGCTTCGATCGGCTCATTACCTCTGTCGTCATCCGGCCCTTCCCCGCGGCCCCTACAGGGTCGAGTTCAACGACTACATCAAACTAAATGGAATCTATCTCTCCACAAGAAGAGAACATTTCCATCTCCACCGACAGAAGGAAGCCTTCCTGTCCCCGGGGGATACAACCGCCCGTCCTCTCTGGACGGAAAACCTCGATAGCATTCAATTTCTTAGCGATGAGGAGCTCGAGGGTCTTGTCGGCGCGACCGTAAAACGTACGAATAAAGGCTGATTTGCGGGATTTGCTTTCTCGCGGGAAAGGTTTTCCGGAAAAAGCGGAAAGATGTCGTTTGTATTAAGATTCAGTCTAAATAGTATTCAGTCTGTGTTCTCCGGGGGTCGCCGCGCCAGGCGTGTTTCAGCGGCTCTGCTGGCCAACGGTAGAGCGCCATCGAAGTGAAGAATTAAAATAGAGCGGGTTGTGAAGAGGCCCGGCCTGCTGTCCGCAGGCACGCAAGAAGTGTCATCGCGGATGGTTTGATTTGCTGCAGAGGAGAGTGCATGACCGGGAAAACTTTCGGATCAGTGTTTGATCGACAAATATTTGTCAATATCCAAGGCGAGATTCAGCCGGCTGAATCAGCTTCGGTCAACGTCATGGATCACGGGTTTCTTTACGGCGATTCCGTTTATGAAACAATCCGGACCTACAGGAAGGTTCCCTTCCTGCTTGCACGCCACATTGATCGACTGCAGCGTTCCCTGGGGCGAATCTACCTGGAGATGCCCTGTTCCCGGACAGACCTTGAAAGTCAGGTCCAGAAGACCATCGACGCAGTGCCCGTAGAGGGCGACCTGATCCTGCGGATTGTCGTGTCGCGAGGGGTTGGCCCCATCGGCCTGGACCTTGGAACCTGCACCCAGCCCCGCTACCTGATCTATGCCATGGAACTCACCTCGGACTCCATACCCGAGGAGGCGATGCCTGATCGCGGCGGGGGGGGCGTCCATGTGGTCGTATCCAAGGTCAGGCGGAACAGCCCACGCGCCCTGGACCCAAGCATCAAGAGCGGCAACTTCCTCAACAACATCCTTGCCTACAAGGAGGCGCGCGATGCCCGCGCCCATGAGGCAGTCCTCTGCACCTCGGACGGCTATATTGCGGAATGCACCACCTCGAACATCTTTCTCGTCAAAGATGGCCTCATCTGGACTCCCCGCCCCTGGGGGATCCTGGATGGTATCACCCGGGCCGTTCTATTTGAGGAAGCCGAAGCGGCCGGCATTCCCATCTCCGAAACCGACATTCCCCCAGAGGCTCTCTTCAACGCAGACGAGGCCTTTATTACCAGCTCGGTCAAGGGAGTTGTTCCTGTCTGCATGGTAAATGGCCGCGGCGTTGGCGTTGCCAGGGAGACAGACAAAGGGCGTCGGGGCCCGATGACCCACACGATCCAGAAGCTCTACCAGGCCAGGATGGAAAATGAGTACCTCGCCCATTTCAATTCTGGAGAGCATGCGGACTCCCCGAGAGCCTCTAGCGCCGACGTCGATTGAGCTGGATCAACTCACACCGCAGGGCCTCTCGGTTGCGCTCGGCCAATTGACCTTTCGTTGAGGCATGCGAGGTGGTGGCGAAAAAGCTAGAGTAGGCGAACAGGGAGTAGCCGGGAGACTTCAGCGCCCGCGCTATACCTACCTGCCTTCTGAGGTCCGCGCCGCCGTCCATCAGGTGGACTCCGAGGCCGAGTATGAGATGGCCTTTTCCTGCCCGGGCCATATCCTTGCGAGCCAGCTCTTCGAACCGGGCATGGCTGGTCTCGTAATTCATTGGGAGGACATCATCTATCCAGCCGGAGCGAATCCAGGTGGGGGAGTCCTGGAAAAACACCTTGCGCCCCCTGCCAAGATCGCGGATGACCGCGGCGGAAACTACGCACCGCGGGCGTGCCGCGCGGGCGGCTCTGCTGATATCGCGAACCACTGCGTCAACCGCCTTGCGCCTGAATTCATCCCAGAGAGCCGGATAGCGGCTCGGAAACCCTTTCGTTTCATTCCTGAAGGCCCGGAGCGTCTTGTTGTCATAGGGTACCTGTCCCTTCTTGTCCGGGTCTGGAAAGACGAACCGTATGTAGTCAAGATGGAGGCCGTCGACTTTGTAGCGAGTCACGAGATCGCCGAGAACAGTCGCCAGGTGTTTGCGAACCTCAGGGTTGCAAGGATTCAGCATGGAGTAATGCGATGAGCTCCTCCAGGTCTTCCCGTCCCGATCGGTCAGAAACCAATCTGGATGCGCATGGTACAGATGGTTTTTGTCCCTGGGGGGAACCTTGCCCTTCCAGCCGGCCAGTACATTTGCCCAGGCATGCAGCTGCATAGCGTTTTTTCCAGCCTCGGAAACAGCTATGGCAAGGGGGTCGAATCCAGGGTCCCGCCCTCCGAGCTCCTCGGCCCAGGGCTCATGGCTGGAGCGGTAGAAAGCATCGGATCTGCCCCGGACCTGAAAATAGATCCGGTTGAGCCCGAGGGATTTACAGTTTTGAATAATGGTCCGGATATCGCCAACACTGCGGTAATCCCATCGAGTTACCCAGATGGCCCGGACCTCTTCAGCATCCTCCGGCTCCGCTGAAGCCTGGGAAACGACCAGGGCCAGGAATAGAACCAGGATGCCGGAAAATGAACCGCCCCTGGGCCTCATCCGTTGATAAATTCTATAAACAAACGCCATCTCTGTATTATCGCCATTTGGAGCTCCTGACTTTAATCCCATCGATGCCTCGACATACCTTTTCGCGGGCTCATGGACATGGCGGAAGAGGTGGGATATCGTATGGCTCCCTGATATGGATAAACTTAAAATGCCATCAAGAAACCTGCCGTTACCCGGCCTGCTTATTTCCCTGTTCCTTGTCGGCTGCGGCACCTCGTCGCAAGACCTCCTGCTCGAAGTTCGCAAGGGCGAGACCTACTCGATCCTCGACCTGGGCCAATACCTTTCATCGCGTGAGGCCGCAGGAGAAGAGTTCAGCGAAGGTGACCTTGCAGCCATTGAGCTGCTGCGCGATGTGGCCGGGACCGACCCGGTCGTGGTAAACCGGATGAGGGCCATCGCCGTCCTGGCAAACCTGGAATCCAGTGAAAGCAAGGACGCCTTTACCAAGGCCTTGAAATCGGAATATTGGGGCGTTCGATGGGAGGCCGCCAAGGCGCTATCCGCCCACCCGGACCCGGGCGCCGTGCCAGGCCTCATCTTCATGCTCAAAAATGAAAAGGAGAGCATCATCCTTCTTGACGCTGTCAAGGCTCTCGCCGCCATCGGTGATAAGGCATCACTCGATGTTCTTCTCATGGTTTATTTTGACCTGACTCCCCGCCACGCCAACAATCGGATGAAAGCCCACTCCGCCCTCTGTCAAATTACCGGCAAGAACATCCCGTTCGATGATGTTCAGGGATGGCTCGATTACTCCAAGGCGAGGCCCCCGGAAACCAAGCCGGGCCCAGCCGGAGAAAAGGAGTAGGCCTTGAAACGCTGGATGCTGCCCTGCGCCAAGCTTGTCGTGGCGGCCATCCTTATTTACTGGCTCATCGGCAGGGGGGGGCTTCCATTGTCCGAGCTTTCGGGCCTGGGCAGAGGCTGGCCATGGCTGCTGCTCGCGCAGGTCCCTTACGCCATCGTCCTGCTGCTGGCGGCTCTCCGCTGGCATCTGCTGTTGAGGGTCCAGGGAGTCATTTACAGCTTCCGCGAGATCTACTCGCTTGTCCTGATGGGAATCTTTTTCAACCAGGTCCTGTTTGGCTCTACCGGGGGCGATGTCATCAAGGCCTATTATGTTGCCAGGGAATCCAGCGAACGACGAGCTGCCGCCGCCTTGACCGTCTTCATCGATCGAGCGATCGGCCTCTTCGTACTCATGTCGATCGCCTGCGCCGCCACCTTCTTCAATTTTTCTCTCCTGCAAAAAGACCCCAATCTCTGGAAGCTCGCAGTCTTCGTCTGGATCGCCGTCGGGGGCGCCCTTGCCGTTGCCGGGGTTTTTTATCTCTGGGCAGGAAAAGGCCCTGCCGACAAGAAGGATGGACTCATTAAAAAGTTCACCCAGATCCTCTACCTGTATCGTTCCCACCCTGGAGTGGTCGTCAAGGCCCTGCTCATCTCGATCCTGCTCCATAGCCTGGTCGTCATGACCAACCTCTTCCTCCTTCGGTCCCTCCTTCCGCAGGAATGGGCATCTCTCCCCGCCCTGTTCCTGGTTGTCCCGCTCGCCCAGATCGTCATGGCTGTCCCCGTAACGCCCGGCGCCATCGGCACGGCTGAAGTCGCCTACGACTGGCTGTTCAAGCTCGTCGGTTTCCCGGTGAAGGGCGCGCTTGTTTCGCTGTTGCAAAGATTGACCTATTGCCTCTGGGCCATTCCCGGACTTGTCATTTATCTTAAAAATCGCAGGGTATTGCCCGAAAGCGGGCAGCCTGCCGAAGAGGCGCCGGGGGGAATCCGCAAGGAAAAGGCCGCCGGCCAGGCTCCGGCTGAGCAAACAGAAAGCTGACCTTTCTGTTCCCGGGTTGAAGGCTCGGCCATCAGGGCGTATCCTTGGATACTGGTGATCCATTTCAGAGTTGCCCGGGTTGGACCGATGTTTCTACTCATATTTTTCAGATTGCTGGCCTCGATCGCCTTTGAAGGTGCCTGCAACCTCACATTCCTTCTGCTCTCCCTCATCCCCTCGAGAAAAAAAACAATGCGAAGCAAGATGAAATCCATCATGTGCGTATCCCGAAGCAATGCGCTTTCCATCTTCGCCCTTTGCGCTCTTTTCGGCAGTCTGGGCCTTTCTAATGGTTGCTCATCCTGCGAGTCCGATCGGAAGCCTCTCTGGTCGGATATGGAGCAGACCTTCGATCACCTTCGAGGAGGATCCGATGCGGGCGAGGAGCTCTCAAGAGATCTTGCCTGCCTGATGGACCCGGAATGGGACAGCCTCGCGGAAACCTTCCGTCTTCTACGTGAAAATACCTCTCCCGCAGACGAATTATCCAGCGATATCCAGACCTTCCTGGCCCCCGAGTGGGGCGAGTTCATGGATACACTCTGCAGACTCTCCTGGTAGGCCTGCAGGAGAGCGGGCCTCGGCTTTTACCCCCGGGACGGTTATCTTTTGACCCTGTCGGCCACCCTTCTATAATCTTCCCCAGTCTTTCCGGGTATCTCAATTTGTCCGGACTGTCCAGGCGGCCCCACATTCAAGCAGGTAAATCGTGAGTTTCCATACGGTGAAGATTCAGAGGGTTATTGGCCCAACGCCCAACGGGGCGGCAGTCCTCCTTGGCAATGACGAAAAAACTTTTGTCATCTTCATTGGCTTTTACGAGGCCGCGGCCCTTATCCGGGAGATCAACAACGAAGTTACCGCCCGGCCTCTGACCCACGAGCTGGTCCAGAACGTCTTCCTGGGCTTCGACATTAAGGTGAAAAATGTCGTCATCTCGGCAATTATCGACAACACCTTCTGCTCCACCCTTGTACTGCAACAGGAGGTGGGGGAGGGGAAGGATGGAGATGATTGGAATGGCAAAAGAAACGAGGTGCGAATCGATGCCAGACCCAGCGACTGCCTTGTGCTTGCCCTGAAAAGCAAGGTGGACATCCTCGTCAGCGATGAGGTCTTCTCCAAGGTCCAGGACGTCTCTCAGATGGCGGAAGATGTGGAAAACAGCCTTGCCGGGATGATGGGGGCGCCCAGCTCAGAGGGAGAGCTCCCCGCCGGGCTCGACAAAGCATCCATGGTCATCCCCGATAAACTGCCAATCGATCTTTTCCCTGAAGGCGAAGAGCTCAAAGAAGATCTTGAGTGGGGGGACCTGGACCTTACCCTTGAAGATGACCCGGCCGAGGGAGGCCAAGATGACGAAGAACCCGATGACTGAAGCTGTTTATCAACCTAACAGAGGTGTATCAATGAACAAGAGTGGAAACTCTCGCGGCACTGCCAGGCAGACCCTCATGCTCCTGGGTGTTGTTTTTGCGTTCGGTTTTGGGCTGGCCGGCGGCGGCTTGCTGCTTCGCAGCCCGGAGGCGCTCCCTGGAACCAATTCTGTACTCGGACAGCTGCTTCCAACTGTTGCCGCCCAGTCCGCTGGAGCACTTGGAGATGGAGAGTTTGCGTTTCTGGCAAATCGCAAACAGATCTGGGCCATCAATAAATCCGCGGGGCGTTTCGCCGGCTACCATTTCCGCGAAGATGAAGATCGAACCATCGAAAGAACCAAGGTTGTCACCCTGGATCAAAAAACATTCCCTCCAGCTGATACGATTTACATGCTGAGTGACAGAAACCTCACCGAGGTCATCTGGATCTGCAATAAGCGAACTGGTGATATCCAGCTCTGGTCCCCGCGGATCGGCGGAGACGTAGCCTCCGAAAAGCCGCTCTCAACGATACAGGATCTCCTTCCCGCAAAGTAGCAACTGACAGGAGGCCCCCATGGCCGATAATCAACCGAACCGAGGGCGGGGCAGTGCGGCCTGTGGCGGGCTGATGGGATTGCGGGCAGCCCTCTTCCTGTCGCTTGCCGCTGTAATGCTTTGCGGCTGCAGCGGCACCCCTAAAAGAGACCGGGATATCCTGCAGAAATACTTTCCTGATGATTCCCCGGTCTCCGCCCTGGTTGGTTTTATATTCGCTGTCGAAACATCGAGCTGGGATTCGGCCTACTCAAGACTGTCCGCCAGCAGCCGGGAAAAGATCAACTCTTTTAAGTTCAAATACGGTCTTCCACTTGTCAAAGATCCTCGAACGGGGATTCCCGTGGTCGAAATCATCACCGGCGCCATCACGGATCGGGCCTTGTTGCCGCAGGTCCCCGGGCAATCAAAAAACATCTCCAGGGTGCAGCTCAATTATTATGGCAAAGACTCCGATGGGAGACTTGCCGCCTATCTGGTTGTCGTCTATCTGACTGATGAGCGGAAGCCTGGAGCCGAAGAAGCCGTCTGGAAAATTGACCTCCTCAGGACCGCCGAGAAGCTCTCCGGAAACTGATCTGGACATTGCCCTCGGGCTTGCCCGCCGGGCTCCCCCCGGGCCCCCTGGAAGCCCCCTGCGCTGAACTGTCCGTATTCTCGCCCGCACCCCCACCCTCCCCGCCGGGCCGATAATGGTTGTTATGATGAGTTAATGGCGGGGCGGTTTGAAACGCCTGCAAGGGTCCCCGGAGGCGCCTTGAGGGCTTCTATAGGGCCCTGGTTGAACGAGCGGCCTGGAGGCTGGAGTCAAATGCCTGCCGGGATGCTTTCTCGCCCGTGAAGAGCTCGAATTGAACCAGCCCCTGGGCTACCAGCATTTCATCTCCGCGAATGACTTCGGCTCCCCTTGAACGAGCATCCCGGATGAACCGGGTCTCGGGGGGGTCGTACACCATGTCGAAAGCGATGGTGTCCGAATCGAAGACCGCTGCGGAAACAGGTGATGGATCATCGGCCTCGAGGCCCAGCGGAGTCGCATTGATAATTACCCGGTGAAGGTTCCCGGCGCTCAGTTCACCAAGCAGTCCGGAGCTGACGCCAAGCTCTTCAGCGACAGCTCCCCCGCGTTCCTTGCTCCGGTAATAGAGGGTGGGGCGGGCTCCAACCTCGAGAAGCGCCCGGGCTGCTCCCCTTGCAGCGCCGCCGTTTCCGAGTATTGCCGCGTCCAGGTCCGCCAGGCTGCCGAGGCGTCGCTCGAGAGGGTCCAGCACGCCGTTGAAATCCGTATTGTACCCATGCAGGGCCCACCCGTTCTCACTGGCGACACGAACAAGAGTATTGGCGGCTCCGGAATTACGGGCGCGCTCGTCAGCTACGCTCGCAAGAGCCAGGGCATCGAGTTTGAAGGGTATCGTGACACTCAGGCCATCCAGGCCGAGAGACTCCCAGCACTCCTCCAGCTCGGAAAACTCAGAGAGATAGATCGGGACATAGACCGCGTTCAAGCCTGCGGCGCGCAAGGCGGGGTTGTGCATCTGCGGTGACAGAGAATGCTTCACCGGATTGCCCGCGACCCCATACACCCTGGTCTCGAGATCAAGTTGATCTACCCTGTAAAGATCCACCAGCTGCTGCACAGGAAGCTGGCCGGGGGCGACGCCGAGGCCATGAGATCCATAGGTCCAGGGGGCCCCTCTTGACAACGAAAGAATCCTGCTGGGTCCACCGGCGGCCCCCATCGCGAAACCAATGCGGCTCGCCCCCCCCGCCGGTCTTTGCGCGACCCATTCCAGCATCCGGACAGCATCGCCAAGCCTTCCGGCCGTCGGGACCACCTTGATGGCCGCCGGTCCGCACGCATCCATATCAAGTGTCAGCCGGTCAAGCGCCTCGGGGGCGATCATTCCATCAAAGTCATGCCATGAGAGCAGCACCGGCTTGCCGGACCCGAGCAGCTGGCCGGCCGCCTCCGATCCGTGCTCAACATCGACCAGGGAGGCCCCCCGGTCGAAAGCCTCAAGGCAATAGGCGGCCCGCTCCCGCTCTGTCCCTTTCCAGCCGCCGCCCTGCGACGAATGCCTCGGGGTAACCAGGACAGGCCTCGTCTTCGAGATGGAAGCGGTCAATTCAAGAGACTCCTCCCGCGAATCAAAAAGATCCGCGCGCAGCTCGACTCCGCCGGCGGCGGCAGGGATGGGCGCCCGGCAATTCTCTGGAGTAACAACGGCCAATACGCCGCCGAGATTCAGGTCGCTCATGGTCTCCCTTGCCCTCCAGGCTGGTCATTTCCGAGCCGAAACCCATGGAGCGCCCACTTGCCGAAGGCATCGGTTTCGATATTTACCGCATGACCTGCGGACAGCGCGCCTAATGTTGTCCACGCGAGCGTATGGGGAATGGCGGCGAAGCTGAACCAGCACTCCGCCCTGTCGACCTGGACAATCGTCAGGCTGACACCGTCAACGGCTATGGAGCCTTTATCGAGCATCTGGTCAATCAACCCGGAAAGAGTTGAGATCCTGAAGAGCACCTGGTCTCCCTGGCGCTCCATCTCAACGACCTCTCCCGTCCCGTCGACGTGGCCGGTTACATAATGCCCGCCAAAAGAGTCCCCAGCTCTCAGGGACCTCTCGATGTTCACGGCATCCCCGGGCCGAAGGGCGCCAAGGGCTGTCTTTTCAAGCGACTCGGGAACCACCTCGAAGCTGACTGCGGCTGAGCCCGCGCCATTGTCAAAATCAACAACCGTCAGGCAGGCTCCGTTCACTCCGATGCTCTCGCCCAGTTCGACATCCCGCCAGGGTGCGTGGGGAGAATCAACCAGCACCCCGACCCGAAGGGCAAGCCCCCCGCCGGTGTCCGCTGCGGCCTCAACAACTCCCGTTCGCTCTACTATTCCAGTGAACACTTTGCAGCTCCGCTCCGAGTTTCAGCATCTACGCCAAGCTAACTAAATAAAGTGGAAGAAGACAAAGTTATCCTTGTTCGGTTAAAAAAAACCGTCAGAAACAGAACCCGTTAAGTTCAAAAGGAATTTATGCCCGCACCTATAGCCGTAAACCCGCTGGAAGCGTTGGCGGCCGTCACCGGGAAGATAAAACAAGGAACGGTCGAGAGGATCGATCTCGAATCGGCTGCCGGCCGATACCTTGCAGAGCCACTCCAGGGAGCCCCCCGGTCTGCAGGTCAGCCGGCCGACCCTCCCGGCATTCTCCGCTCATCCTGTAACGGCTACGCGCTCCCGGGCGGCTGCGGAGCCGGCGACCGGCTATCCATCCGAGAAGGGCTGGCCGATCTGATAGCCGATGGAGGCCGGCAGATCCCATCCGGCTGCGCCATTCGGGTCGAGACCGGGGCCTTCCTTCCGAACAAGACCTGGGGAATTCTTCCTGTCGAGGACGGCACCTTGCTGGGGACTGGGAAATTGCGTATCGAACGTCTTCCGCAGGCAGGCGAAGGAATCCTCGGTCTCGATGATGGAAAACCCGCGGTCTTTGAAGCCGGAACTCTCCTTTCAACACGCCACCAGGCGTACTTGCTCGCCGCGGGAGTCGAGCAGGTCTGTGTTCACTCCCCCCCGCGTGTCGGCATGTTGCTTCTTGGCGACGAGCTCACCGATCTTAAAACCGGCCTGGAGGCCGGACAGGTTCACGATCTCAACGGCTACTGGCTCAGGGACGCCATTGAAGACCTGGGGCTGGAGGTCATCCCTCTCGGGATATCTGAAGATGGGCCCGCGGGCCTCCAGAAGCATCTCGTTCGCTGCCATACTCGCCAGCTGGACGTCCTCATTCTGAGTGGAGGAACCGGGTCCGGTATAACCGACCGTACCGCCGAAGCTATACAGGAATTGAATGGCCATGTGCTCTTCGAAAAATTATCTCTGCATGGGTGTGATTCACTGGTCTTTGGGAAGTTGAACAATATGGATGTCCTGGGACTGAGCGGCCGCCCACTCAGCTGCTCAGCTGGATTCGATCTGTTCTGCCGCCCCCTCCTGCTTGCAAGAAGCGGGGCATCGAAAGGTTATTGGAACTGGGCTTCCATGACCTACCCGGATGAAATCCTGACCCCCCCGCCACACCTGGATCATCAGCCAGAGAACTGGTGCCTGCAGGTTGGAAAGCTAAGTGACCATTCAACCGAAGGCCTTATACAGACAACAGTTAAGACATGGAACCCCGAAACGCTTTTCAGCCCTGTTGCGGCAGGATCTGAGGGCTGGGTCTTGAGACCTCCAGGGCCGGAGGGAAAGCCTGTATTTTTCTCCAGGCAGCAGTAGCAGGTCTTTTAACCATAAGGTTTTGTGTAATTTTCGGTACGCCTCTTTCCCCATTTTCCATCAGCTTGTGTGGATTGACAGTTTCGTTCTGTGTCATATAATCGTATGAGCGTCTCGTAATTGAACGAGGAAATCAGCTTCCTCTTGCAGTTTGAAGGACCTTGGCCGCTTCAGGGATTAGCTTGCAATCCCCCAATGTTCCGAAAACAATAAGTCGAGAAGTAAGCTGCGAGGAAATGAAGTTTTAAAATCAGACTCTTGTCAATCACCTACAGTGCCGATTGATGGGTGTTGGGAATAAACGGGACCTTGACCTGGTCGGTGCTTTCTTTGGTTTCGCAATTTGCGAAATCCGCTTGAATCGTGGTCAGTAGAACCACAGCCGCCGGAAACAATGAATTTGGTCCTGATTTGGAGGAATGAATAAATGAGTGCTCTGGCGAAGGTTTTCGTCGTTTTTGTTTTCCTGCTGTCGATTCTTTTCTTCGGCACATCAGCGACCCTCTATCTCACCCGTGAAGACTGGGCGGCGAACTACGATAAGTACAAGAGCGCCATCGAAGTGAAGGTTGACGAGCTCGATAAGCGCAACGCGGGCCTCAAAGGTGAGGTCAATGACCTGCAGGATGCTCTCAGCCTGGTCAGCAGGGACGAGCTGGCCAAGGCTGGCCAGATCAAGGGTCTCCTCATCGAACTCAAGGGTAAGGATGCCCAGATCGTCAATATATCAACTGAGCGGAACGAGTCGATCCTCGCCAAGACGGCGACTGACAATGTCAACGCCAGCCTGGTGAGCCAGAACGAGACTCTCACTACCCAGCTGAGCGAAGCGCATGATAAACGCGATAGCGCTATCGGCTCCGAGAAGGTAGCGAATGCGGAAAAGTTCCGAATGAAGAGAGACCTGGATGCGACCACCCAGGAGCTTCACGAAGCCAGGGTCGAGTTCAGCTCTCTCAGCGAAAAATTCAACTCCCTCGAGCTCGCCTACGGTGCCGTGGAGAAAAAGCTTGGCAAGGACGGCATCGAAGCCATCCTGAGCGGCCTTGTCTCTCCTCCGATCGATGCCCTGGTTGAGGAAGTGGACGGCAGCCTCAAGCTCGTCGTCCTCAGCGTTGGACGCCAGGATGAGGTCAAGGAAGGCGTCGAGTTCACGATCTATCGCGAAGACAAATTCGTCGGCAAGGTCCGGGTCAGCAAGGTCTATGAAAACCTTGCGGGGGCCCGAGTCCTCTTCACTGCCGAGGGATCCGACATTCGTCAGGGCGACCGCGCCACAACCCGTATCAACTGAGGAAGGGCAGGTTTAACATGGCGAAAAACAGCGAAGAAATCATCGAACGCAAAGAAGGAAGCCCGGTAGCCTCCAGCTGCCTGGTGATCGCCTGCGTAGCTATACTTGGAGCCATCTCGCTCCAGATCGCAGAGCTCACCCAGGTGCGCGCCGAGTGGAGCCTTGAAGAGAAGAACCAGAACAGGGTTCTCCACGTCGCCGACGACCTTGAGGCTCTCACCGACAAGATTGATGGAATCCTCGATAAGTCCGAGCTTGGCGATCTCGAAAAGGCCAAAGCGGTCATCCAGAAGGGCGACAAGATGGTCGAAGAGGCCAAGGCCGCCGCCAAGGGAGAGGATCCCGTCGAGGAAGATGACGATTCCGAAGACGAGGATTCCCCCGAAGAGGGTGACGCTGAAGACGCTCCCGATGCCCCCGCCGATGAAGGCGATGCTTCCGGAGATTCCGAACTCGACGACTTCTGATCAAAATAAAGGTAATTCCTTTCCTGGAATTGCCGTAATAAGTCCTATCGGGGCTTGAACTAACCCGCTTTTGCACACAGAATGAGTCTGTTGGCGAAAGTGGGTTTTTTCATCCTCATTCGCCGTGGACGGGAAGAAAGCCACACCTGTCTGGATTGCGGAAAGTGAAGAGAATTCCGCGGATCAGGTTGCCGGCTTTCCCCAGCGGATAGAAAAGAAGTGTAGCCGAAGCCGGAGCTGTTCCCGGCCTTGGACTGAGGTTGAGGTAAGCCAATGGTAGTCTCGCGACTATTCGGTTTGTTTTCCACCGATACAGCCATCGACCTGGGCACATCGTCCACCCGGCTGTGTATGCGCGGCCGGGGGATTGTCAGTGAGGAGCCTACCTACATCGCTGTAAAGAAGGGCACCAATGAGGTATTCGACCATGGCCGGGCCATCGGGCAGGCGGCCCGGGATATGCAGGGGAGGGCCCCTCAGAGCGTCGAAGTGATCAAGCCCATCAGGAACGGCGCCATCTTCGATTTCGAAATGACCAGGATTCTCCTGAGGCATTTCATCCGGTCGGCCAGCGGAGGCAGGCGCTGGAGCTCCCCACGGCTTCTCATCAGCCTGCCCACTGATGTCTCGGATGTTTCCAAGAACGCCCTCCAGCAGGTCGCAGACCGAGCCGGAGCCGGCAAGCTCTATCTCATCGACCAGCCACGCGCGGCCGGGCTGGGGTCCTGGCAGCCGATTCACACGGCCCGCGGGCATATGATTGTAGATATCGGGGCGGGCACTACGGACATCTCCGTCCTCGCCCTTGGAGATATCATTGCCTCCAGGAGCATCCCTGCTGCCGGAGATGCCATGGATGAAGCCATCGTCAGCTACATCCGCAAAAAATACAATATCTGGATTTCTCCCCGAACGGCTGAAGAGATAAAGATTCGCCTGGGCAGCGCGCACCCGTGCGCGCCAACCTTGCCTCCATGCGCATTTTCCGGGCTGGACCTGATGGCGAACGTCCCTCGAGAAATCTCCATCACACAGGACGAGGTTCGAGTGGCCATCGATCCCCAGCTGACCCAGATCGTGGATGCCATAGCCGATATGATTCCAACGCTCGAGGCCGAGCTCATCCAGGACCTGCAAAAAACCGGCATCACTCTTTGCGGTGGAATCGCCAATCTCCCCGGGCTGCCTGAACGACTCTACGGCTGGACCAACACCAAGGTTTTTGTCCCCAGCGACCCCAGGCTGTCCGTCGCCCGCGGTCTCGCAGCCGCTCTTGACCATTTCGATGAATTACGCCCGCTCCTGGAGTGCCCGGAAGACAGGATCTGAGCTCTTTCGAGAGCTCCGCTTCATGTCCATTTTTCAGAACACATGAAAAAAGAAGATAAAGAGAAGTGAAACGACTTGCGGATGGCGGCTCAGCCCTGTGCTTGCTCCTCCTGACTCTATTCCTGGTGTCTCCCCCTGCGGTCAGACTGGCCATCCATTGCGGCTGGCTTCCAGGGACCGACCAGGAGGCTCTCCCTGGAAGAGCCGAGGCTGAAGAGCGGCTTGAGCTCATAGCCTTACTGCAGAACAGGCTGCAGGAAGTCAACCGGGACCTCCAGCTCGTCACCTCCGCAGGAGGGCTCCTCTACGACCCGGCTGGCGGCCCGGGAAACCGAAATGCGGCCCGTTACCGTATAGCCGTAGCTGACGTCCTGCCGCTCTCGACTCCTTCCGCCGGAGAGAGGACGCTCTGTGTTTCATTGTATGGAATGCCTGTCCTCCAGAAAAATTCGGCCGTTCTTTCCGGGGATCATCTTGTTGGCCGGCTCGTTGACGAATCCACCGGATCTGGAATCGGGAGGATTCAGAGCATCCTCGACCCGCTCTTCAGGGTCAGGTTTCGCTGCGGGGAAGACACGGGGATGCTCTGGGGCACCGGGCGGACAGACGGCGATGGGCAGCCGCTGCTCGAGGTCCACCACCTTGGCAAGCCTCCAACATTCAGAGCCGGCGATCCCGTCCTCACCGAAGGCGGCGACGGACGCTACCCCCCCGGCTGCCTTGCAGGCCGAATTCACCTCATGCCCGGGCAGAAAGAATCTCGAGCCATTGTCCGCTCCGGTATCCGCCTTGACTCCCTCAGGCAGGTCACGCTGCTTGAAGACCTGGCAAGAAAAGACCTGGCGGTCCTTGGAGAGGAAGACAGATGAGCGTGCTCGCCGGATTCGGACTTGTCTCTATCATCGCATCCTTCCAGGTAGTCTCCGGCCCGGTTTACGCCATCTATGGAATCCGCCCTGATTTCATCATCCTTTCGATCGCCACCATTGGCATCGTCCTGCCACCTCCAGCCGTCTACGCTTCTGCCTTTTTCGCAGGGACGCTCCTCGACGCCCTGTCGCCGGGCGCGGCCGGCCCCCACATGGCGGGGCTCCTCCTCTCGGCCCACCTCATGGCGCGCGGCCGCCGGATGGGAATAGGAGCAACCGCGAAAGGCAAGGCGCTTCTTGCCGGCGCAGGAATCCTGTCTGCCTCGGTTGTCCCCCATCTCGCGAGATGGCTCCTCGAAGGGCCGAAGCTGGACTCTGCCCTGGTCATAGCTGCGACCTTTGCCTATACAGCCTTGTTCGCCTACCCCTTCTTCAGGGTATTGAGGCCAGCCATCAAATGGGCCGCCCCGGCCCGGACTGATTACGGCATCATCAGAGGGAGGGCATCTTGGCGAAGACTCGACTGAAACTTCTGATGCTTGCAGTCATTCTTCCAGCCCTTGCCATTTGCTGGCGGCTCTGGTCCTTCCAGCTACACCCGGCCGCCCACCAGGAATACAAGGTCAGAGCCGAAAGTGCCAAGCTGAGAACCCTGCAGCCTCTCCGCGGAACCATTCGCGATCGCCGGGGAGGCGTCCTCGCTGAAAGCCGCTCCGGCTTTGATATTCATTTTGTCTATTCCGACCTGAACCCCAGGCACATCGTCATCGAGGTCGTCTGCGAAGAGCTCGCCCGGCTTGGAGATTTTCCCTCCGTCACCGAGATGGAAGCCGGGCTTGCCGAGACCGTCGACATCGAGAAATTAGTATCGCTCCTCCGCCAGGGAATTCCGTTTAAGCCGGAATGGGTGCCGCTGGCCATCTGGATACCGCCTGCTGCCGCGGAACGGATTCGGCTCCGGCTGGGACCTCGAAGATATTTTCGAGACCATTTCGAGCTCCGGGTCATGAAGGACAAGCCCCTGGAGGCCCAGCAGGCCCATTTCGGTCTCTGGTTCCGCCCCGTCGAGGTCTTCCGAATGGAGTTGACCCTCCGCCGGCTATCGCAAAGTATCGGCCGCTACGATACGGAGGATCTCATGGAGCGGCTGCAGCTGTCCCTTCAGAAGATCGAGGCCATGGTTGCCAGGGATATTCAATCCGACATCCGGTCCGGGGCTGATGCGCTCTTCACCAGGAAGAAGGAAAAAAATTCGCGGCGTATCTTTTACAGGCGAGGCCATCTCCTGGCCCCCGACATCAGCCTCGATTCGGTATCCAGGATTGAATACAACCCTGATCTTTTTCCCGGCATCCGGATTGTCGATTCATCCAGACGCATCTACCCCCATGGAGAAGTCTTCGGGGCCCTGACAGGTCATCTGCGACAGCTCAATAATCGGGATCTTAAGATTCTCGAAAAATCCGGCCGGCGCCTTGACCGCTATCCGAAGGTGTCGAGCGCCGAAGCTTTCGCAGTCCTTCGCCAGGGGGCGCTTCGCCCCAACGATGTCGTGGGAGAAGGAGGCCTTGAAGAGCAATACGACCTCGCCTTGCGTGGCGAATACGGAATGAGGCTCCAGCAGGTCGGGAAAAACGGGCGCGGAGGGAAGCTCCTGGCCTCTCTCTCTTCCACCCGGGGAAAGGACATCCACACCACCATTGACAGCAAGCTCCAGGAGCTTCTTTACAGGCAGCTCTGGGCTGAATGCGCCCACCATGGACACGCGGCTGCCAGCGCCGCGATCATGGAAATTCCCAGTGGAGCCATCCTCGCCTCAACCGCCTACCCCGGGTACGACCCCAACCGAATTCGCGATGCGAACTATCACAAGGAAATGAATGCCAGCCTTGGCAGCCAGACACCTGACTGGCTCCTTGACCGCCCCCGCAGCAAGGCCCTCTATCCTGGTTCCATCTTCAAAATTGTCACGACTATAGCCGCGCTGGAAAATGGTGCCGACTGGGAGGGGGCGGTCGACCCTCTGCGTAAATACGAATGCCTGGTTGGAGAACAGAAACCATTCTCACTGCGCTGCGCCAGTCGTTACGGCCACGGCCACCTCGATCTCTACGAAGCATTCGAAGCCTCCTGCAACAACTACTTCTACTACCTTGCCGCCAGGCATCTCGATGCCGGGGGCTTCAATCAATGGGCCCGGAGGCTTGGCTGCGGAGACCTGACCGGGATCGACCTTCCGGCGATGGGCGGAGCTTACGACCGCGGTTTCCTTAAAAAGCCAGAAGACGTAAAAGGAGAGAAGGCTCTCTGCATGTATGGGATCGGCCAGGTCCAGGTTCAGATGACCCCCCTTCAGGCCCTGCGAATGGTAGGAGCCGTTGCCACGGGCCTCAAGGCGGCGCCCCGGCCCTGGCTGGTCAAAAAGAAAGCACCGGATAAAATCCACACCCGCAACAGCCGCACTGGGGCAATTATCCAGGAGTGCATGAAACGAGTCGTCAGCAGCCCTCACGGGACAGTGCATGGAAAGTTTGGGCTTGAAGATTTTAATTTCGCGGCCAAAACCGGGACGGCTCAATACAAGTCCAATAACCCGCGCTACCATTCCTGGCTGGTCGGTTACGGCCCCCTGCCCAACCCCTCGATCGCCTTCGTGGTGGTTTGCGAGAAAAGCCGGCTCGGCGGAGGAGATGCCTGCTCTCCCATCGTCAGGGAGCTCATGGAATATCTCGCCGGAACAGATCCTCGATTCCTTGCTGGCCAGGAGGGCTCCTTCAGCTCCAGCAGAAAAACCGGAGATGACAGATGAAGGCGGGGCTGTTCAGCAACCGCATGATTCGCTGGCACCTGGCGGCCATCAGCCTCGGCCTTTGCGGCATCGGAATCCTCTTCGTCCACAGCACAATGCGACTTGACGGAGAAGCCTTCCCCGGAAAGGTTGCCTGGAGCCAGATCATTAAGGCGTGTATCGCATTTGGCGGATTCATCGTCGTAAGCCGAATCAACTACCGGTTCTTTGAACGGAAATCCTATACTCTCTACGGCCTGGTTCTTTTCGGCCTTTGCGTTCTCCTCGGGCTGAAATTTCTCCGCGGAGACCCCTCAGCCTCCAGGTGGTTCCGCCTGGCGTTATTTGATGTGCAGCCCAGCGAGCTGATGAAGCTCGGACTGATCCTTTGCCTTGCCCGGTATCTTAGATATCGCCAGGACCAGGGCGGACTCAAAGGGCTCCTGATGCCCTGCCTGCTTACCGTGGTTCCCATGGGACTGGTCATTCTCCAGCCAGACCTGGGCACCGCGCTGGTGCTCCCCTGCATCCTGCTCGCCATGGTCTTTGTTGCCGGCGCTCCCTGGAAATATGTAATTGCCGTGCTGGCCCTTGCGGCCCTGTCGATACCTGCGGTTGGGATCTTCGGAGACAAGATCCCGCTGTTGAAGCCCTATCAGCTCAGTCGGATCACCGGCTGGCTTCATCAGGACGAGCCCTCCGTCCGTCTTCGCGAGGCCTACCAGCTGGATCAATCCAAGGTGGCCATCGGCAGCGGAGGCCTCACCGGCCGGGGTTATGGCCGGGGCAACCAGAATGTTCTCGGCAACCTGCCGGCAAGACATACTGACTTTATCTTCAGCGTTGTAGGTGAAGAATGGGGGTTCCTCGGCGCTGCGCTTCTCATTCTTCTCCTCACGGGCCTTGTGCTTCTCTGCTTCAGCGTCGCCATGGGCACGGAAGACCCCTATGGAAAACTCCTCGCAGTTGGAATTGGAGCCTCCTTTGCCGTCCAGAGCTATCAGAACATCGGCATGACCCTGGGCCTGACTCCCATCACCGGCCTGCCCCTCCCCTTCGTAAGCTACGGAGGTTCAAGCCTGGTCAGCTCCTATGCGGCCCTGGCCCTTGTCGCCCGCGTGGCGACACAGAGAGTCAGGGTTCTCTCCCCGCAGGAGCTGGAACCCGCGCCTCCCCTGGCTCCCGTTCCCGCGGCTGAACATCGCCGGGCAAAAAGGCTGGTTACCCTTTGGCGGGATTGACCGGGCCGGCCTGTTAAAAAAAATACCTCGCCGCAATGAGGGTACGGAGAGGTAAAACGAGGAGAAAAAAATGCCGCTTGTGCTTTCTCGCCCACTCTTGAGCAGAAGAAAGGCTTACCTGAAGAGGGCGGAAATATTCCTGTCCGCCCAAGGCCTTCTTTCGATTGCCTCTTTGGAAATCGAATCGGATCTCAGCGCGCGCCCCCTTGAAAAAGGGTGCCTCAGGCTCTGTCTTCAGATCCCGCAAGGCAGGCGATACTACGCAGCCGCCCCGGTATGAACAAGCCTATTTTCGGTAAATGTTTGTATGGAGGACCTGGGCCGGACAAAAAAAAGAGCGCCAGCAAGCTGACGCCCTTCCGTAAGAAATGAAGCAAGTTTTAAGGAGAAATGGGGTATTGAACCTGCCTCCCTCGACCCTACAGAGCCAGCTGGAATTATCCATTGGCTCAAAAGGAGGCTTCCTCCCTAAACTCTCAGGCTCCTTCCTATCTCACACCTGACGGTGCAAAGTCCGTATTTTTAAAATGTTCCACGGGCCAGGCCCAATGCATTCCTTCGAACGCAAGGTTACTTAAAGCAAGCCTCATTCCAATAATGGCAGGAACGTTATTATTTACGTAAGCTACTTATTTTAAATACCTTGTGGCTTTTCCGGCCAGGAACCTGAAGTGGAGCTACACTTCTATAACGGCTAATATTTATCCACTATGTGTTCCAGCTGAGCTTCATTCTTATAACTACTTATTTCTAAGTATTTTAGCTTAGTGGCTATGTTTTGACTAAATGGATAAAATGGCTAAATTTATACCGCTTTGCCAGAGAGTAGAGTCACTAAAGATGCACTTTTCTTCTTCATTCGGGGACCGTTTCATAGATAATTCGGACCCTTGTGAGAAATTAAGAGAAGGTCGCCCCTTCATTCACCCAATCATGGAA
>CAUZHA010000015.1:0-58659 GCA_963579555.1 Planctomycetes bacterium UBA1146 | reverse complement strand
CATGTCTACCCCAGCATCATCCGTAAGACCGAGCGCAAGAACATCCGGGTGTTCCTGCAGGATGGGGCCAACGACCTCGACAACCTCCACGGCAACTGGCCCCTGGCCAACAACCAGATGGCCGCCGCGTTGAAGTTCAGCAAATACGACTTCGGCTTCGTCTTCGGCGAGGGAGGCCACAACGGCAGGCACGGCGGCGCCATCCTGCCTGACACCCTGCGCTGGCTCTGGCGGGACTGGAAGCTGGAAGCCGGAAAAGAGGACGCCGAGAAAGACGGAAAGAAACAATGAACAAGACCCTGCCGAGGAACCTCCTGGCCATCCAGGCCCTGTCGTGGATCATCTCCGGGGGCCTCCCGGCCCAGGATATGCCGCTGGAGCAGGTGCTCATCGAAGGCGAGGGATGGGAGCTGGTGGGAGAAGGCTACCAGTTTACCGAGGGGCCCGCCTGCGACCCTTCCGGGCGGCTGTACTTTACCGACCCGCCGGGCGATACCATTTACCGTCTCGGCGAAGATGGCAAACCCGAGGTGTTCGCAAAAGATGCCGGGCACCCCGGCGGAATGATGTTCGGCCCCGGCGGACGGCTCTACTGTACCCAGGGCGCAAAACGCAGGATCGTAGCCTACGATGCTGCCGGGGAGACCGAGGTGATCGCCTCCAATGTCCGCTCCAACGACCTGGTCGTCACCGGCAAGGGCGGCATCTACTTCACCGACCCGCGCGCGAAGCGAATCTGGTACGTCGATCCAGAACGCAAGAAGAGGGTGGTCGACGAGGGGATCGAACGCCCCAACGGCATCATCCTCTGGCCGGACCAGGGCACCCTGGTGGTCGCCGACACCAACACGGCGAGCCTCTGGACCTTCCGGATCGAAAATGACGGCAGCCTGTCCCACAAGCAGCCCTACTACACTCTGCGGCTCACCAGAAGCCATGCCCCGAAGAGCGGAGCCGACGGCATGACCGTTGACCGTGACGGACGGCTCTATGTGGCCACCCATGCCGGCGTGCAGGTCTTCGATACCCAGGGTCGCAGCAGCGGGGTCATCGGAAGACCGCAGAAGGCCTTTCTCTCCAATCTCGTCTTCGCCGGAAACGGCAGGCAGGCGCTCTACGCGACATCGAGCGACAAGGTCTACCGGCGTAAAACGAAGGTCAGGGGCCTGCTCTTCACCTCTCCCGGGAAGCCGCCCTCGAAGCCCTGATTCAGTGAACCGGGAGCTCCAGCCGCCGCCCGAGGTGATAATAAGCTCCCGCTGCGAGCCTGGTTCGCCTGTCGCGGAAGTAGAAGTGCGCCTTATGTTTTCCGAGAACCTCCGCGACCGACCCGGTGACGATGATGGCGGTAGCCTCATCGAGACCGATCCCCAGCAGCTGCGGGAAACGGGCGATAAGGCCTTCCATGTCGGGCAGGCGGTCGCGCTGGCTGAAATGCTGGTCAACCGCCGCGCCGGGAAGAAAGCCGAAGCCTTTCTCGTAGCCCTCCGCCATGGCATCGAGATTTCCCAGCGGATTACCTCGAACCATATAGGATGACTGGATCGACGCTCCGGCTGAGCTCCCGCCAATGACCCCGCCTCGCTCCAGGACGCCATGGAAGAGCCGCTCCACCTTCGTGTCGGCATAGGCATCCACGAGCCTCCACTGGCGGCCGCCGCAGAACCAGACTCCCCGGGCCTTGCTGAGGACGGTCTCGAATCGCCCCGCCTCGAGATCCTCAAGGGTGCGGCCATGCAGCACGACCAGGTTCCGGGCGCCCTCGCGGCTGAGCATTCTCTCCTCGCCGGGATTGCGGGGGACGGGATCCGCCATGGCGGCAGGAATAATCGCGATGAGGGCTCCTGGCCCTCCCGCGAGCTCGATGAAGCGGCGCACGATCACCGGCGGCATACCCCCGCCCCCGCCAAGAACAAGAGCTCCCCTGGGAACCCGGGGCGTCACCTCGCCGGGCGGAGGGTATCTTCCACCCGCCCGGGCCGCCGCACTGCGGCGCAGGGCGGTGAGATCAGCCACTGATCCCTGGCGCAACAGCTGCTCCTTCAGCGGCCGGAGACCGGGACCTCCCTGACCCTCCGGCGCAAGGAGTACGCTGACCGTCGATGTCCCCACGACCTCCAGTTTTCTGCCCCTGACTATGAGCGCTGTCCCCTCATCGATCCCGTATCCGACCAGGCCCGGCTGAGCCGCAAGAACCGCGACCAGTCTCTGGCGGCGCCTGCGCGCGATGAAATGCTGGTCGATCACGGCGTCCGGCAGCAGATCGAACCCCCTGCCCATGTTCGCCTTCTCCTTGCCGCTGGCAATCATCACCCGGGACATGATGGCCGCGCCGGCGCTCGTCCCGCCGATCACGCCGCCCCGGGCGAGCAGCTCGTAGAGAGCCTTCTCCACCGCTGTGCCGAGATAGGCCGCGGCGATCCTTGACTGGTTTCCGCCACTGATCCAGACTCCTGTCGCCTCGAGAAGAGGCTTTACGAAAGCCTCCGTCCCGGCCTGCTCCTTCGAGCGCGTGTGCAGGAGAACGACAGAGGCCGGCTTTCGCTCCCGCCAGGAAGAGAGAAAGCTCTCCCCTTTCCCTTCGTCGGCCTCAGCGCTGGCAGTGGGAATGACAACCAGGTGCGCGGACTCACCGCCGGCAAGCTTCATGAAACGCCGGGCAGCCTCCTCGGGCAGCTTGCCGCCGCCGCAGATAACCAGCGCGCCGGTGATCCCGGACGCAACGATCCTCTCTGGAGGAGCGGGCAACGGCCCGGAAACCGCCGTCCGCGAACAGACGCCCAACAGCAGGAGGAAGAACGTCGCGCGCCTCAACTCGGACCTGCTCCTGCCGAGTCTTCACCGGAGCTGAACGGCCGGGTCGAGTAGGACTGCTCCCGGACCTCGTCGCTCCAATTCTCCTTCTCGAAGCTCCTGGCAAGCTTCCTGATCAACGCGGTCAGGCCGCCCACGAGAACGACCGCGGCAAACACCATCAGGATCGGGGTATACCAGTAGATCGTCGGCTTCCAGCGGCCAAAGGAATTTGTGGGCTTCGGCTGAAGGATGACGATTTCATTCTTCTGGGCCTTCTCAGCAGGTACGCCGGCGGAATTCCTGATCGTGTTCTGCATGATAGCCGTGAGACCTTACCAGAGAGAGAAAATGCCGGGTCTGACCGCCGCCCGGTAACCTCTTTTATGTGTCCTGAGAAGCCAAAACTCAATGGCCAGACGAACAAAACCGAAGAAGTTTCTCAGTCGCCCGGGGGGGGGGCAGGCGGCGGCGGCGGAACCTTCTTCTCAGGCTCGAGCTTTAGTTTTCCGATCATCCCGGCAGATTCCTTCGCGGGAACCGCGGCAACCAGGTCCCGCGGCTGCACAGAGTTACCCGCGAGCACCTCGATGACCTCGGCTCCGCTGTAGTCATCCCAGACCCTGACAACCTTCACGAAGGCGATGTGTTCACCATCGCGCGCGACCGAGAAGAGGGTCCCCGGCTTGATCCCGGCCTTGGCGCCGCGGCTCAGGACCACCATTCCAGTCTTCACATCAGAGGCGCGAACCTCGAAAATGGGCGACGGCTCTTTGGAGCCCCGCGTCAGGGCTGCGAGACCATCCTCCGCTCCATCGGGCGAATCATCAGCCGGAGCCTTCTTGATGCCCGCCAGGGCGCCTGAGATCTCTTTGCGAACCTCATCGACAGCCAGGCGAAGATCGGCGGAGGTCTTTTCGGACTGCTCACGGACCTGGGCCAGCTCACCCTTGAGATCGGTAACTTGCCGGGTGGCGATCATCTCCGCCTCCTGGATTTTTCGAAGCTCGGCAAGCTGCTCGAGAATCCTCACCTGCGCCGTATCGGATGCCTCTGCACGGCCGACGCTATCCTGCCTCAATGTCGTCACGACCTGGGAGACCGTTCCGAACCCTCCCTCGAGCGAATCAAGGCGATCCGCGATCGAGCCGGGCTTGCTGGTCTGCTCCTCGCTGCCGAGCTTCGCGTTGAAACGTCCGATGTTCTTATCCAGATCGGAGATCCTCGTTCCAAGCAGGGTGAGACGACCTTCGGTCAACTCCAGCTTATTCGCCAGCTTCTGGGCCTCCAGCTCCAGGCGGGCTTCCCCGCGGGAGGAGGAGCGCTCAATCGTTCCGAAGCGCAGCTCAAGCGCCGTCATCTTTGTATCGAGCACCACCAATGTGGAGAGCCGGGCCTCGACTACAGCGTAAAAAAGGGCCGCCACGACAAGCACCGCCGCGAATGGTAACCAATTGTTTCTGCTGAGCATCTATTCTCCTCTACCGTGCCCAGGTCTTCACTTCAATATTCTTTAACGCTTGAAAGGATTTAACTACAGGCGGATGAAAATTTCATCATCGTTCTGCCCTGCCTCGAGAAAAGACAAGGGCCGCAGCTCCCAGGGCTGCCGAGGCGGGTCCGCCCGCGCTGGGAAGAATCTTCAACTGCCCAGCGGCGGACGGGGCGATGTATTCGCTGATTCGCTCCACCAGGAGCGCTCCGAAACAATCGAAGGCGGTGGCTACAGAGCCTCCAAGAACAATAACGTGCGGATCGACAACGGCCGCGAGGAGGCCAAGGCCACGGGCAAGCTCACGGGCGAAAAAATCGAAGACATCCATCGCATCCGCATCGCCAGCCCTTGCCAGGGCGGTGATCTCGAGGCCGGTCTTCTCCGCTTCACAGCGCTCCAGGTAGAGTCTCTCGAGTCCGGGGCCGGAGAGCGTCTCATCAAAAGTCTTCTCCCCGCACAGGGCCTTGTAGACCTCTCCCGCGTTGCAGGTGGCGCCCTCGTGGATCCTCCCATCCACCACGACACCGACTCCGCAGCCTGTCCCGAGAGTCACACCGAGAACGATGCCGGCCCCCCGGGCCGCTCCAAAGAGACCCTCGCCGAGCGCAAAACAATTGCCATCATTGTTCACCTCGACCCGGGCTTCGTAGCGCTGGAGCAGAGTCCCGCGCAATGGGAAATAGTGCAATTGCGGAAGAGTCGGAACCTCCAGCAGGTTGCCGGCCGCTGGGTCCAGGGGCCCCGGCGCGCCAACACCGACCCCCTCGAGCTCATCCGGGCGGACCGAGGCGCCGGCGAGCGCCTGGTCGATGGAGTCCAGGAGAGCCTCGCTGGTTCCCTCCGCCGGGCCGGCCGCCAGGCTGGGTCTTACCGCGAGCTCGCCCCGCAGGCGGCCGCGGGAATCGAAAACCCCCGTGGCGATCTTCGTGCCGCCAAGGTCCACTCCTACTGCCAGCTTCTTGGCGCCCATGGTTCAGCCGACGGCCGGGGCCGCACCGGGGTGCATCAGCAGGACAAAGAGGAGGAAGATAAAGGAAGCAGAGATGTCCACCGTGATCGTTACGAAGGGCCCGGAGGCGATCGCCGGGTCGATGCCAAACCTCCGACAGAAGACCGGGACAAGGGCTCCGATGGTCGCCGCCCAGGCGATCGAGGCAAAGAGACCGCAGACCACCACAAGGATGATAGCCGGCTCGTACTTCTCCTGGAAGAAAAGCGACAACACCAGGCCGACGAGGACGGCAATCACCAGGCCGATCAACAGGCCGATGAACAATTCCTGCCACACCGCACGGGATATTCGACCCGGGTAGATCTCTCCGGTGGCGAGGCCCCGAACGAAGACCGTGGAGGTGACCACGGCGACATTTCCGGAGAGTCCGCTGATAAGATGAACGATCGGAAGCACCATCAACATGAGGCCTGGCAGGGTGATCAACTCCTTGAAGCGCTCCTGTACCAACAGCACTCCGATACAACCGGTAAGGGTCACCAGGAGAAAGGGAAGACGCTTGGCCACGCCCATATAGATCGGTTCGTAGTAAGGATGGATGGCGGTCGTTCCAGCCATGCGGAGCATGTCCTCGCTATGCTCGTCCTGGACAGCGTCCAGCACGTCGTCAAAGGTGACGATTCCGCGAATGCTGTCATTTGAATCCACCACGGGAATAACAGGCAGGTTGTACTTATCGACAACGGCAGCGACCTCTTCCCTGTCGGTTTCGACCTCGACCTTGACGATGTCGGTCTCCATGTATTCCTCGACGGCGGTTTCCGGACGCGCCTTGAGAAGGTTCCTGATCGAGACCACTCCCTTGAGCTGACCCTCTCCCGAGATGACGTAAACATAGCTGATCACCTCGGCATTGAGATTGCCCTGGATGGTCGCCAGCGCCTCTCCGCTGGTGGCTCCCAGGGGGGCGGCCAGGAACTCCGAGGTCATCATCCCGCCGGCGCTGTCAGGTTCGTACTGTCGGAGCTCGCGTACATCCTCGGCCTCCTCCTCCTCGAGGTCGGCGATAATCCGCTCCTGCTCCGCTTCGGAAAGCTCATCGAGGGCATCCACGAGATCGTCAACCGGCATCTCCCCGATGACCTCGCTGCGCTCCTCTTCACTCAAACCTTCCAGCAAGTCCGAGCGGGTCTGTTGATCGGTTTCTTCGAGAACCGTGGCGCGGCTCTCGACCGAGGGCAGGGCCTTGAAGATGGCCAGCCGCTCCTCGGTATCCAGATCACCCAGCACCACCGCGACATCTTCGGGCGCAACCCGATTCAGGCAGCCCTTCAGGGCGGCGAGATCTTCGTCGCCGAGAATGCTGAGGGAAACCAGCGTCTCCCTGAGCGCCACGGCGCGATCCTGTGTAGAGCTTTCGTATTGGGCCATTGGACTATTCGCTTAAAAGTGTCAGAGAGACCTTTTTTTCCCCGACGGGGATAAAGGTCAAGCTAATTCCAACTCAGGGCAGGAGGACCCCTCCCTGTCCGCGGCGGATAAGTTTGAAGAAGCCCCCTCTCACCGGAGTATAGTTATATATAGTGGCAAATCAATCGACCGCCAAAAGAGGCTGTGGAATGACTGACGGGAGCGAAAACAACCCTGGCGAAGAACGGCTGGACAGCGGCAAGCGGCCCCGCTTCATCTCCCAGGCCATCCCTGATGTTCTGCTGGTAGAACCCCGGGTCCAGCGCGATGAGCGCGGCTTCTTCTTCGAATCATATAACTCGACGACCTGGAAAGAGGCCGGAATAAAAGACGACCTGGGTCAGGACAATCACTCCTTCTCCACCGGCGGAGTCCTGCGCGGCCTCCATGCCCAGCTCGAGCGGCCGCAGGCAAAACTGGTTCGCGTCATCGAGGGGGAGATTTACGACGTCGCTGTTGATATCCGCCCGGGGTCGCCGAGCTTCGGGCAATGGGTGGCGGCTGCCCTCTCGGCGGAGAACTTCCTCCAGCTCTACATCCCGCCGGGATTCGCCCATGGTTTCTGCGTCCAGGGACCCCGGGCCCAGGTGGTCTACAAGGTCAGCGGGTCGTGGAACCCCGCGGATGAAATCACGATCGCCTGGGACGACCCCCAGCTTGCGATCGACTGGCCGGTAGAGAAACCTGTCATCTCTGAAAAAGACAACCGCGGAGTGAGCCTTGCCGAGGCGAGCGAGCGTCTCGGCTCCTCGAACGGGAAGGCGGAATCTTGAAGATTCTCATCGCCGGGGGAGCGGGACTGCTGGGAAGGGCCCTGGCCGAACCCCTGGGGAAACGATGGCAGGTTGTCTCGCTCACCAGGGACGAGCTCGACATCACCTCAGAGAGCGCCGTCAGGGCGGCGCTGGAAAACCACCAGCCCGAGCTCGTCATCAACGCCGCGGCCTTTACCGATGTCGATGGAGCGGAGTCCCGGCCGGAGGCCGCCCGCAAAGCCAACGCGCTCGGGCCGCGAAACCTGGCCAGGGAGACACTGCGGCGGGAGACCGCACTTCTGAGCTTCTCGACCGACTACGTCTTCGATGGCGCCAAGGAGGCTGCCTATGATGAGAACGACGCCCCGGCCCCTCTCTCGGTCTACGGAGAGAGCAAGCTCGCGGGAGAAGAGGAGATCCGCAGGCACAATCCCCGGCACTTCATCGTTCGCACCGCCTGGCTCTACGACAACCGGGGAGAGAGCTTCGCGAAGAGGGCCATCGAGCTGGCCGCGAATAATGCCGAGGCGAGAATCGTCGATGACCAGCGCGGCTCGCCGACCTACGTCCCCCACCTTGCCGCCGCGGTCGCCCGGCTCGCCGCGACCGATGCCTTCGGCACCCATCACATCGCCGGCAGCGGAGGCTGCAGCCGGCTGGAGTTCGTGGGTGAGCTCTATGGCCGCCTGGGAATCTCTACCCGCCTGGTCCCCGCGAAGACCGCTGATTTTCCCGCCGCGGCTCGAAGACCATCCAGCTCCGAGCTCACCACGGCGCGCCAGTCCGCCATCGAGCTGCCGCCCTGGCGCGAAGGAGTCGCCGAGTTCGCCCGCCGGGAGAGAGACTAATCCCCCTCCGGGGCTCCCCAGCCGCCGCCGCCTGGTGTTTCGATCCTCAGCCTGTCACCCGCCCTCGCGCTGAAGGTCGTCACCGCGGGAAGCTCCTCCCATTCCTTCGCCCCCGGGCGCAGCAGAAGATTTCGCCCGGGCTGCCCGGGGGCTCCTCCCGCCGCCCCATAGGGCCCCCGTATGCGACGCTGGCTCAGGATCGACACCTCGACCTCATCGAGGAACTCAAGCTCGCGGATGACTCCATCCCCGCCCGGGAAACGGCCCGCGCCGCCTGAGCCGGGCCGCAGGCTGAACCGCCGCAGCCGGACCGGGTAGCGACGCTCAAGGACCTCCGGATCGGTGATCCGGGTATTGGTCATATGGGTATGAACTCCAGCAGCGCCCGGGAAGCCCTCTCCGGCTCCGGCGCCTCCGGCGATGGTCTCGTAATACCCGAAGCTTTCATTGCCGAACAGCAGGTTGTTCATCGTCCCCTGGCTGGCAGCCACGACCCCGAGGGCGCCCAGCACCACGTCGACAAGCCTCTGCGAGGTCTCGACGTTGCCCGCCGCCACCGCAGCGCATTCGGACGGGTCGGCCGCCGGCGGGGGGTTGAGGAAGCTCTCCGGCAGGACGAGCTCGAGGGGCTCCAGAACCCCGGCATTGAGCGGTATGTCACTATCGATCAGGCAGCGAAAACAGTACAGAACGGCGCTCGAAACGATTGCCGGGGTGGCGTTGAAGTTGTTGTCGAGAACGCCCGCCGTGCCTGTGAAATCAAGCAGAGCCCGGCTCTCGCCCACCTCCAGCCGCAGCGCGATCTTCGTCCCGTCATCGAGCTCATCCTCAAAGGTCCTCACTCCCGGAGACAGCCGGTCGAGGTGAGACTCCATCAGGCGGCGGGCGGCCGCCTGTATATGGGCCATATATCCCAGGACGGTTGCCCGGCCGCGGGCGGCGATCAGCTCCTCGAGCCGCCGCGCGCCTGCCCTGTTCGCCGCGACCTGGGCCTCGATATCGGCCAGGTTCTCCTGCGGACATCGAGATGGCCATGGCCCGGAAAGAAGGATCTTCTCGAGCTCGTCAAACCTGGGGGCCCCGGCATCGATGACCTTGAAGCTTCTCAGCAGCACCCCCTCCTCTGAGAGGTTCTTCGAATCGGGAGCCATCGAGCCCGGGCGGCGGCCGCCGATCTCCGCATGATGCGCCCTGCTGGCTGTATAGAAGAGAAGCTCAGCCGTCTCAGCATCAAAAACGGGAGTTACGACCGTGACATCAGGAAGATGGGAGCCGCCAAGAAATGGATCGTTGGTAACGATCACATCGCCGGGAGCCAGGTCGGAAACCCGCCGGGAGACCTGGCGGACACACTCTCCCATGGCGCCGAGGTGAACGGGTATATGGGGAGCGTTGGCTACGAGGCCGCCGCCTGAGTCAAAAACGGCGCAGGAAAAATCAAGCCGCTCCCTCACGTTCGTCGATACCGCGGAATTCTCGAGGGCGACCCCCATCTCCTCGGCAATCGAAGCGAAATGCAGATGGAAGATCTCCAGCTGGACAGGATCGGGCTCTCCTGCGGCGTCGCAGGAGGAGAAGGTCCGCGGCTTGTCCATTCTCTCGAGCACCAGGTGACCCGATGGATGCCTGGCCGCAGTCCAGCCGGGCGCCACGACGATGGTGTGATAGGCCGAGGCGATGATCGCCGGGCCGGCCACGGACTCTCCCTGGCCGAGGGAGGCCTCATCCAGCACGGCGGCCTCCACCCAGGCCCCTGCGAAGAAAGCCCGGCGAGACCCGGGAGCCTCGGTCGACGCCGAGGGTGCCGGTCCTTCCTCGACCCGCTCCTCCCCGATACCGGCGGAGCAGGTCACCCTCGCCGTCACCAGCTCCAGCTCTCTGCCGGGATGGGTGAAGCCGTAGCGTCTCTCGTGGGCTTTCTCAAAGGCTTCCCTGCAATTGTCCAGCGTGGTCTCCAGCTCGATGGTCGAGTCCTGGCCGCTGTAGCGCAGGTCGAGGGCGCGGCGCGGCGCGGCCAGGAGTTCCTCCTCCATGCCATCCAGAACCAGTTCGCTCCTCGCCTGTTCCTCGAGATCACGCATGAGCTCTTCAAGACGAGGAGGTGAAATATTTTCGACCAGCTCGAGAACCGGCCGCTCGACGATCCGCGTAACATCGGCCTGCGAAGCTCCCCGGGCGCTCAAGACCCCGGCCAGAGCGGGAACGAGCACCTTCACGATACCCAGCTCGTCGGCGACGGCGCAGGCGTGCTGCGCGCCGGCCCCTCCAAACGCTACCAGCGGGTATTCCCGCGCATCGTAGCCCCGCGCGAGGCTGATCCTGCGAATGGCCGCAGCCATGCGCTGGTTGGCGATAGCAAGATAGCCGGCGGCGATTTCCTCCAGGCTCTTCTCGTACCCCCGCCCACGAAGGCTCGAGGCCGTCGCGCCAAGGCGGCGGCTGACCGCGTCCCCATCGAGAGGAAAGGGAAATCGGTCGGCGGGAATCCTCCCGAGAAAGAAATTCAGATCGGTGATCGCCAGCTCGCCTCCCGCGCCATAGCAGGCCGGCCCCGGCACCGAGCCGGCGCTGCGCGGTCCGACGGTCAGCTTCTCCCCGTCAAACCCGCAGATTGAGCCGCCGCCGGCGGCAACCGTCTCGATCGCGAGGAGCGGGGTGGCTATCCTCACGCCCGCCTTGACCGCCTCGTATTCCATCTCAAAGCCGCCATCCCAGCGGCTCACATCGGTGCTGGTTCCACCCATATCGAAGGTGATCGCGCAGGCGCAGCCGGCCTCCCTCGCCACATGCGCGGAGCCCACCACCCCGCCCGCCGGTCCGCTGAGAACTGCGTCCTTGCCGCGGAAGAGGCGGGGAGAGCAGAGACCCCCGGCGCTGGTGAGCAGCCGCAGCGAGGCGGAGGGGGCCGCCTCGGCAATCGAGGCGACATAGCCCCTGATGACAGGTCCCAGGTAGGCATCGACCAGCGAGGTGTCTCCGCGTGACACCATCCTTGGGGACGAGGAGGAGGCGCTGGAGCGCACCACCTCGGAAAAATTGAATCCAAGGGCCAGCTCGGCAAGCGCCTCCTCATGCGCCGGGTTGGACGCCGAGTGGAGCAGGCAGATGGAGACCGCCTCCGTACCCGCGGCCTCGAGCTCAGCCAGCACTGCCGCCGCCCGGTCGAGGTCAAGCGGCTCGAGCTCGTCCCCGCTGGCGCTGATGCGGCCGGGAATCTCACGCGCCGCGTCAAAAAGCGGCCGGGGCTTCCTGATCTCGAGATCGAAGATTCGCGGACGGTCCTGGTTACCGATCAGCAGCAGGTCCGCGAATCCCGGGGTGGTGAGAACGGCGGTCCGGGCCCCGTCTCTCTCGAGCAGGGCGTTGGTTCCGCGCGTGGTCCCCAGCCGCAGGTCAACCGCGCCGAGGTCCTCATCCAGGCGAAGGCGCATCAGCGTCCGCATGCACAATAGCGGCGCCTCCTCCGGGGAGCGAAGCTCCCAGGAGTGGGCCTCGGCCAGGGTGACAAGCTCCTCTGAGGTGAAGATGGCCCCGTCTGCGCCGCTGGAGCCCGACACCCCCGCACGCTCCAGCTCGGATCCATCGGCGGCCAGGAGCCGCAGCTCGAAGCCCCGGAAGAAATCATGCGGTTCGCGGCGCAGGCTCTTATCGCGAAGGCCGCCGGCCTCGGCCGCCTCCACATTGCCCTTGAAGGTCGCCGAGCTCAGAACCTTCAGGGTACGAAGCTCTCCCCCGGGAGTCCGGGCGACGCAATCGGTGAAGGTGCCGCCTACATCGATAGAGAAACACCAGCCTGGCGTTGTCTTGCTCATCAGGAAACGAAGTCTAACCCCCCCACCGCCCACTCGGCAATCAGCATCCGGTGGCGGAGCCGAGCTCAGGCCTCACAGCCGCCGCCCTCACAGGCCCCCAGCTCGTCAGGAGTGGGGTCTTCACCGCAGCTGAACGCGGGCGAAGGGAGCGGCTCGTCCCCGCTGAAGAGATAGCCGAGCAGGCGCACCGCGTCAGTCACAAGGAGCCTTCCGTCATCATCCACATCCGCGGCATCCGGACAGAGCAGCTCAAACCCGCCCGCGAAGAGGGTGAGAAGTATCTTGACCGCATCGGTAATATCGAGCTCTCCCTCCGCGGTCACATCTCCGCGTCGAAAAAGAACCGGGCGGCCAACGGGCTCTTCTTCACAAGCCGGGCGGGAGACGAGGGACGGGGCGAGGGTCAGCATGAAGGAGAGGTCGGAGCTGTCGCGACTGGAGTTGTGAACACTCACCGCCAGGATATTTTCCCCCTGCCGAAGAAGCCCGCCATCGATATCGAGTGAGGCGACAGCGCTCTCTACCGATCTCGACGCCGTGGTATTACGCGAGACTGAACCCCTGGGCATATTGGCTCGGCCCAGCTCTTCTCCATTGAGGTAGAGAACGAGGCCGTCATCGTAGACCGCTGTCAGGACAGCCAGGCTCAGCTCGGCAGGACAGTCGATCCAGAATGATTTCCTGCAGAAAACGCTGACGTAGCGGTTGCGCATGTCGCCCAGCTCGGTCAGATCATCTCCATCTCCGTAGCCGATTCCCGCGGGGCCGCGGGGCCAGGCGGAATCATCGAAGCCCGGCGAGCTCCAGTCCCCGGGAGGCTGCTCTTCTCCCGGCAGGTAGCTCCAGGTCCCGTTGCCTCCGATCAGCATATAGGATGCCTCCAGCCGGGGAATCATCGAGAGATCGCTGGAGCCGGAGCCGTTGTTGTGGACCTCGATCGCCAGCACGTTGACGCCGGAGCGCAGCAGCCCCGGAGACAGCTCGAACACCTCGGGCTCCCCGGCCTCACGGCTCGAATCCGGCCGCTCGTTCCTGCCGACCGGGCTACCGGGGATGCCCATGTTCTCAGACCGCGCCACCTCGTTGCCGTTCAGGTAGGCGACAAAGCCGTCATCATAGTCGATGCCCAGCTCCAGCGTCTCGACGATGCCGGGATTGGCCACCTCGAAATTCTTCCGGCAATAGACGGTCAGGTAGCGGTTTTCCATGTCGTCCAGAACGGTCTCATCATCTCCGTCTCCGTAGCCAATGCCGCTCGGGCCGGCAAGCCAGGAATCACCTGGAACGAAATCGACCTCCCTCCACTCCTCGTCCACCGCTCGGTTGCCCTTGAAATAATCCCACTCGTCTCCGATGGAGACAGGCTCCCGCCGCTCGATGAGCGGATATTCGACGAGCAGCCTCGGAGCGGATGCGCCGCTGTCCGATGAGGCGAACTGCCATCCATCGGAGCCAACCGGCAGGAAGGCCCAGCCATTGTTGGAGGCGGGATCAAGTGACCAGGCCACCAGGCTCTCGGTGACGTCAACCTCGACCGTGCCTCCCGCTCCGACCACGTCAGCCTGCAACGCGGAAACGGACTCGATCCCCGGCTGGATTCCATCGCCGCCGAAGTCGCTCCAGGCGGAGAGCTCGCTCCAGGGCTGGAGCATCCTGTAGATTGCGGCACCATCGCCGGTGTTGGTCGTCTCCAGCTCCAGCCAGGCTCTCTCAATACCGACCCCGGGAGGGAGTTGTCCCGGCCGCGGTCCGAAGATGCCGCCGAAACGCAACAGCCCCTGGGTGGCGCTGCCCGATCCGCCTGGAGAGTCGCTGTCGATGCGCAGGGCCTGGTCAGCGCCATGCGCTTCAGCCGGCGAGGCCTCCCCGACATAGGTGTCGACCGCCGCCGAATAGCCATCGCTGCCCTGCCGAAAGCTCTCCCTCGCCTTGCTGCCGACCAGGATCTCGACATTGATCTCCACCTGGTCGACATGGAGCAGCTCTCCATCATGAGCGACCAGCGACAGGATGTACTGTCCTGACTCTGAAAAGGCGGCCGTTGTCGAAGGCGCGCCAGGATCCGCGAAGACGACCTCTCCGGGACCGCTGATGACCGCCCAGGTGACCTCCAGCTCCCTGTCCACAGGCAGGCCATCATCGCTCACCGTGCCGCGGAGGCGAACGGTGTCGCCGAGGAGAACGAGGTCCATGTCCGCGCCCGCCAGCGCCCGGGGACGCTCATTGGCCTCGTCGAGGGCCGGGTAAGCGTAGGTTGAGCAGGTCCTGTCGGTCTCGTTGATGTCCCTGCAGCAGGAGGCGTACATCAGCGCCCTGGAGTCCTCGACATGTCCGTAGCCGAGTCCGTGGCCGAGCTCGTGCGCCATCATGTTTCTGTAGCCGGTAGTTCCCAGGCAGCCAACGCCCTCGTTCACCACAACGAACCAGCCGGTGATGGTAAGCCAGCTCTCTCCGTCAAAGCTATGGGTCGACGTCGTGACCGGACCCCCATAGGCGAGCACTCCGCCGCAGCCCTCGATGTCGGCGATATCCGAGCACGGATCACCAAAGAGGATAAAATTGTTCTCGGCGCCCTGGCTTCGAGCGCAATCGATACCGGGATCCCTGGAGCCGCCAAAGTAGAGGTTGCAGCTCGTGCCCGGGATCTCCATCCACAGCGCCATGGCCTGCTGAACGATCCAGAAGCCTCCATCGCGTACCGAGGCATCACCCGAGCTATTACCGTAGATCGTCGCCCACTCGCCCGTGTCAAAACGGCGCCACCGCATCTTCCTCCCATTGTCGGAAAAAATGGAGCAGCCCTCCGGCTGCTCAGCGCCGCCGCCATCTCCTCCGGCGGCCGGCCCTGAACCCAGTCCCTCCGAGCTCCACTCGGCGCCGGCTCCCAGCAGCGCCGGCAGGTAGCTGAGGAAGGCCGCCTTGTCAAAGGGCCCGGGGGGCTCGACCGCCAGCCCATCGGGCCTTGGCAACAGGCCGGCGGGATGCTCATCGATCGGCGAGAGGAGCTCGCGGCCGCCGGCAGCCGTGGTCTCGACCAGCACTCCGTAGAAGAGCATTGCGGGAATCCAGAGGTCCGCCGACTTCCGGCTCAGGCACAACAGGTAATTCTCATCTTCGGAGAAATCCGGAGAGCCGGGAACAAACCACGCCCGGCTCTCGAGCTCGCCACCTGGGGTCTCTACCTTGATGACATCGCCCGGGACCGCAGGCCCCGAATAGCTCGAGAGCACCTCGAATTCAGTGGAGGTGAACACCAGCTGCCCCCGGGCTGCGGGGATCGAAGCGCGCGCGCGAGCAAAGACAACTGCATCGGCGGCCCGCGCAAGCTCGCCGTAATTCCTCGGCGCGATCAATGACGCGGCGGAGACCGTCATGCCCGGGAAGCTGGCCAGGGCGAGGGCCGCGACCGCCAGCGCCCTGGCGACCGCCGGGCAAATCGAATGTTTTCCGAAAGCGCTCATGGTTCCCCCTCGGTCACGGGACTCCTGCACCTGGAGATCGTCCCCGGCCGGCCTGGAAAGATGACGACATCGTTGACTCGAAATATCAAGCCAACACGAGCTGCCTGCCCTGAAGTATACCGGTGATCCAATGCATCTCTAAGCAGTGATTGCCGGTCACGCTTTTCCCCGGCCCGCTCGCGGCCTCTTGCCAGACTGTGTTAATATGAGCGCCTGATTTTCGAAAAAACAACAGAATGGGAGACACCGAAGATGAGCACCCGTCGATTTTCTTTCCGGGCCGTTTTTTTCTGTCTGTTGATTCCGGCGACCCTCGCGGCGTACGAGAATCCGCCAACAGAGCCGGGCTTCAGCTCGCTCTTTGATGGGAAGAGCATCGAAGAACACTTCATCATCAAGGGCAAGAAAGAGTCCTGGACCGTCAAGGACGGTGTCATCCACTCGCTTCGCGGCGGCAACTGGATCGTCAGCAAGGAGCAGTACGGCGATTTCGTTCTCCGGCTTGACTGGCGCATCTCCGACCAGGGCAACAGCGGCATCTTCATCCGCGTACCCGGCCAGGACGATGGAGCGCCCTGGGTCTCCGGCTTCGAGGTCCAGATCTCCAACGCCGCGCGCGACGATGCGCACTGCACAGCATCCCTCTACGGAGTCGAGGCGACCAGTCCGCGGCCGACCAAGGAAGCCGAGGGCGCCAATACCTGGCATACCTTCGAGATCACCTGTCTCGGCGGCAGGATCTCCGTGCGGCTCGACGGGGTGCTGAACATCGACGCCGATGAGAAAAAGAACGAGAAGATGCGCGCGCGGCCGAAGAAGGGCTTCATCGGGCTGCAGGATTATCACGCGAGCAAGGGCTGGGTGGAGTACCGCAACATCCGCATCCAGCCGCTCCAGGCAGGCGGGGTGCCGGCGGGATTCCAGTCCCTGTCATCCGATGACAAGGGCTGGCATAAGATTCGTACCGGCCACGGTACCGGCGGCCGGTGGAGCCATGCCGGCGGCGTCTGGGAAGGAGAGCAGGATCCTCCCGGCAGCGGCAACGGCGGCGTCCTGGTTACCGACCGCAACCTCTCCGACTTCGAGCTGGTGATCGAAACGAAACCCGACTGGGGAGTCTGTAGTGGGATCTTCCTGCGTTCGACCGAGCGCGGCCAGTGCTACCAGCTCATGGTTGACTGGCACGGCAACGGAAACGTCGCCGGGATCTACGGTGAAGGCACCGGGGGCTTCAACGTCCGCAACTACGAGCTCAACGATGACAAGACCATCCGGGCAGGCAATAACAACACCCAGAACATCCCCCTCGCCTTCGCCCTGGCTGACTGGAAGAAGGTCTGGCGCTTCGGGCAGTACAACGAGGTGCGCGCCAGGATCACCTCCAACCCGCCGACGATCGATACCTGGCTCAACGGCTGGCACATCTCGCACTTCGAAGATGACAAAAAACGGATTCCGGATGCCGGCAGCGTGGCCATCCAGGTCCACGGCGGCAAGAGCTGGCCCAATGGAGCCAAGGTGCGCTTCAGGAACATCAGCATCCGCGAACTCAAGAAGTAACCTGACGAAAGGAACTCCAATGGTAAAAACCGCGTCCACCATGGTCGAGCTGGGAACCCCGGCACCCGACTTCAGCCTGCCGGCCACCGACGGCTCCACCGTGAGCCTCTCGGACCTCGAAGGCAGCCCTGTGCTGATGATGTTTATCTGCAACCACTGCCCCTTCGTCCTGCACCTGCGGGAGCATCTCGCGGAGACCAGCAGAGGCTACCAGGAACGCGGGGTGAAGGTCATCGGCATCAGCGCCAACGATGTCTCCACCCATCCCGATGACAGCTTCGAAAAAATGGTCGAGGAGGTTGGCGGTGCCGGCTACACCTTCCCCTACCTGTACGACGAGAGCCAGGATGTGGCCCGGAGCTACCGCGCCGCCTGCACCCCTGACTTCTTCCTCTACGACAGCTCCCACAAGCTGGTCTACCGCGGCCAGTACGATGACAGCCGCCCCGACAACGGCCCCCCCACGGGCGCTGATCTCTCGGCCGCCATCGATGCCTTGCTGGCCGGACAGCCTCCCCGGGAAAACCAGAAAAACAGCATCGGCTGCAACATCAAATGGAAGGCCGGAAACGAACCGGACTACTTCAATCCCTGAGAGGGCCGGGAAGAGCAGCCTGCTCCCAGCTCTCAAGGTACCCATCGTAGTGCTCGCGCCTGTGCGTGGTCGCTCCCTCGAGGCGGCAGATTGAGGCCGCGAACTCCACCGCCCTGCCCAGCGTCTGCGCGCCGCCCCAGCCCCGCGTGAGTCCGAGCATGGTCACGGCCGTGATCGCGTCGCCCGCGCCGACTGTATCAGCCACCTCGTCAACGGGAACCGCAGGCTGGAAGATCGTCTCCCGTCCCTCCCGAATCATCGCCGCGCCAGCAGCCCCGCAGGTCAACAGGAGCAGCTCGAGACCAAGCTCCCGGCGAAAATCATCCGCCGCCTTCAGCAGGCCCTCCTCCGAGGTGTCGCGAACCTCGAAGAGAGCGCTGAGCTCCTCCTCGTTGATCTTGGCCCAGCGCGCCCGGGAGAGGTCGCCCAGGACACTGTCCTTCTGCCACCAGGGACGCCGCAGGTTGACATCAACGAAGATCTTGTCGCCACGGACCGCCGCCAGCTCCTCGAGAGCTCCGCGCGACCGCTCCCCCCGCAACGCAAGGCTGCCGTGGTAGAGAAGGCTGACGTCGAAACCGGACATCGCCGCGCATCCCTCCGCGGCATCGATCGCATCGTAGGCCTGGTGATCGTTGATAGTGAAATCAGGCTGACCCTCGCTGACCCTTACGCTCACGGTCCCGGTGGGAAGCTCCTCGTCGAGCTGGATTCCGGCGGTATCCATCCCGTAGGAGGTCATGATCTGGAGTGCTCGCCCGCCAAGCTCATCGGCGCCAATCCGGCTGATGAGCAGCGGGGCGAGGGCGAGGCTCTCGAGGTTCCAGGCCAGGTTGAAGGCGGCGCCGCCTATCACCGTCGGGCCGCCTTCGAAATCATCGAAGAGGACCTCTCCAAAAACGACCGGCCGGCTCGCCGGCCCCGAGTACTTCTCGCTCGCCTCGTTCATAGCACGTCCTTTCGCGGGGATGTCCGCTCAGGCTACAGGTTTTTACGGCCCGCGGGAAGATGCCTTGTCGAGCGGAAGCGCAAAGAAACCGGTCGAGACTTGGATCCTGTCCCCTGCCTGTTACATTATGATCTCTGACAGCAGGAACCCCGAGGTCGAGACCATGAGAGAAAGATGCCGAGCCTTCCTTCAAGAGCTGCAAGACAGCATCTGCGCAGCGCTGGAAGACGTTGATGGAGGCTGCTTCCGGGAGGACACCTGGGAGCGGCCCGGCGGAGGCGGTGGCGCCAGCAAGGTGCTCAGCGACGGAGCCGTACTCGAGAAGGCGGGAGTGAACTTCTCGGAGGTTCACGGCGAGCTGGAGGGAAACCTCTCGGGGGACCTGCCCGGAGAGGGCTCGGATTTCTACGCTACCGGGATCTCTCTCGTCCTCCACCCTCGCAACCCCAAGGCCCCGACCGTGCACTCCAATCTGCGCTATATCGAAAAAGGCGACAGGAAATGGTTCGGCGGCGGCGCCGACCTGACTCCCTACTACCTCTACGAGGAGGATGCGGTCCACTTTCACCAAGCCTGGAAAGACGCCTGCGACCCCCATGGCGAGGACCTCTATCCGCGCTACAAGAAGGAATGCGACGAGTACTTTCACCTGCCGCACAGGGGAGAGGGGCGGGGCATCGGCGGAATCTTCTTTGACTACGTCGATGCTGACGACAGCTCGGCGGCGATGTGGGAAGACCTCGGCCGGACCTTCACCGGCGCCTACGTACCGATCCTCGAGCGCCGCCAGGACGAGGCCTACGGCGAGAGCGAGCGGCTGCACCAGCTGCAGAGACGCGGCCGCTATGTCGAGTTCAACCTCGTCTACGACAGGGGAACGACCTTCGGCCTGAAAACCGGCGGCCGAATCGAGTCCGTGCTGATGTCCCTGCCTCCGGAGGTGCGCTGGGACTACAATATACAACCCGAGGCGGGCTCCGAGGAGGCGAAGCTGCTCGAAGTTCTTCGCAACCCCCGGGACTGGCTCGGAGAACAGGATTCCGTGGATTCCTGAAAGAGGGCGATCCTGCGGCTTGAAGTGCGGGCCTCTATCGGCGACAACATGGTCCATGCGCTATCTCTCAGGTATCCAGCCTTCGGGCGTACTCCATATCGGCAATTACTTCGGAGCTATCCGGCAGCATATTCGCAGCCAGGATGAGCACGACTCGTACTACTTCATCGCCGACTACCACGCCCTGACCACGGTGCGGGATGCGAAGGTTCTCCGGGAGCATGTCCTCGGAGTAGCCCTCGATTACCTCGCCCTCGGGCTCGACCCGGAAAAGACGACCTTCTTCCGGCACTCCGAGGTCCCCGAGGTGCAGGAGCTCGCCTGGATTCTCTCAACCCTGACCCCGATGGGCCTGCTCGAGCGCTGCCACAGCTACAAGGACAAGACCGCCAAGGGCATCGCCCCGGACCACGGACTCTTCGCCTACCCGGTTCTGATGGCCGCTGACATCCTGATCTACGACTCCAACAAGGTCCCCGTAGGCAAGGACCAGGTCCAGCACATCGAGGTCACCCGCGATATCGCCCAGCGCATCAACCACGTCTACGGCAAGGGGCAGGAGCTCCTGATCATTCCCGAGGCCCAGGTGGAAGAATCGACCGCCGTGGTGCCCGGTATCGATGGACAGAAGATGTCCAAGAGCTACGACAATACCCTCGAGATGTTCGCCTCCGAAAAGAAGCTGAAAAAAGCCATCGGGAAGATCGTTACCGACTCTCGCGCCCCCGAGGAGCCGAAGGACCCCGAGGAGATCATCATGTACCAGCTCTACAGGCTGTTCGCCTCGGAGGAGGAGCTGGAGACCACGGCCGAACGTTACCGCTCCGGAGGCTACGGCTATGGAGATGCGAAGAAAGACCTGCTCGAGAAACTGCTCGATTACTTCGCTCCCTACAGGAAAAAACGCGCGGAGCTAGCCGGCGACCCCGGCGGAGTCTACGAGCTCCTGTCCGCGGGAGCCGCCCGGGCGCGCGAGACCGCGCAAGCCACGGTCGAACGCGTCTACAAGGCTGTCGGCCTGCGCTGAGCAGCCTGGAGGTCAGGAGCTGAACGGGGCCTTGTCGCGCAGCTCCTGGCAGAGCTTCTCGAGCGCCGCGTAGAATACCATTCGGAGCTGGACGGGATCGCCATCATCGTCGGTGGTCACCACCGCCGGGGTGATCTTCTCCTGAATACTGAAGCTGTCGATAGATTTGAAGACTGCCCCCTTGCGCTTCTCCAGGCTGCAATCAAGCCTGCAGGTATACCGGCTCCCGGTCTTCACGCCGTTGAACTCGATGTCGCCATCGAAGCTCGAGGTCGCGTGAATGACCAGGCGATGCCCGGGATTCTTCCTGCTGGCGGGAGAAGGGTAGCCTTCGGGAATGCGGGCTCCGTTCTTTTTCTTTGCACCGGGCCTCCTGATGACCTTCACCTTGCCATCGGAGAACTCGAGCCAGTGCTGCTCCGACGCTTCGTGTTGAAGGAAAAAACCTACCCGGGACCAGGCGCGGAGATCGTCGGAAGGAAGATTCTCGCCTCCCAGCTTACCTGTAAGCAGCATCTTGAAGACCGTGCTCGTCCCTGCGTCGCCTGGTTTCAACGGGGGCTTGATCACGGGAGGCTTGATCACGGGCAACTTGATCACCGGGGGCGGAGCGGCAGGCTCCGCTGCCGGAGGAGGATTTTCTTCCTCGGCCGGTTCGGGTTCAACGAGTGGCGAAGGCTCTTCCTCCGGCTCGGGAGCCTCGCGAACACGGGGCGCGGGAGCTGAACCAGGCTCTTCTTCGGGAGGATCGAGTCGGCGAAAAAGCGGCCTGTTGGTTCGTCCTGCGCCGGCAAGTCGCTCTTGCGACCGGGGGGCAGGGCTGTTGATGCCGACCACGACGAAGATGAAGAGAACGAAAACAAAAACCACGGCCCCAACCAGGCACAGGATAAGGGTCTTGTCTCCGGATGACCTGCCCGGCCGGCCGTAGGAGCGGCCGCGGCGGTTCGAGCTGATGCGTCTTCTACCGACCATGTCTTCCGGTTTCACCGCGAAAAAGAGATGTGTCATTACCCGAAATGGGCTTGGCTCCATTATGACGCAAAGTGACCCACCTCCAAACCACGCAATGCAAATACCCGGGATGGCCCCCCCTGTTGCCCTCAGGGTGAATCAGGCCGCAATTCGTTCCCCTGCCGGCGAACTGAAAAAGTTTTCAGCTTTGTTTTTCGATTTCCAGGCCGGAAAATGTAGGGGTTTGGAAGAATGGAACTGCCGCCTGTCGACAAACCGGAAGCATCAGGAAGCCCTGGTCCGGTTCGTGCTGTCGACTTATTCGAGACTGATCATGAAACATCCCGCCTCACCCCGCACAATGCCCGGCCAGCCGTTCACTCGACTTTCCTCCCTGGTTCTTTGTGTCCTGTCGCTCTGCGGCCTGCCCGCAGGCGCTCAGCATTTCGACTGCATCGAGCTGAACGATGGAAACACCAACATCTTCATGACCCCGGATGCCTGCTTCACCGAGGAGAACATCGACTGGTGCAATTGTGTAGACTCGGCCCTGACCCATCCCGTGCGAGGCGAGGCCAGCGGCTTCAGGCAGGCCATCCAATGGCTCAGCGGACAGCCCGGGATCGGCAATGCCCGCATCGAGATCGAGGGCGGCTCCCTCGACCTCACCAATCTTTCGCCCGGCCAGCTGATAGGTACCGGCGAAGCGCTGGAGCTGATCCCCCTCGGCTTCCCCTTTGTCGGAGGAGATTTCTTCGGTGTCCAGTTTGAGGTTCGAGTGGTCTCCGTGCGCGACGATACCGCAGATTTTCACGTCTGCATCACCGCGGTCACCCCCGCGGTCGAGGAGGCGATCGGCTACAACCCGACCGACCGGGAGCATTCCGATGGACACCTGCTCACCGGGCGGCTAACAAGCGGCGCCGGCGGCGGAGCGGTGATCGACTACCGCTATGCTACGGAAAACTTCACGGCCACCACCGTTCCCGCTCTGCTGCCCACCGAGGCGGCCATGCCCACCTTCACGGTACCGTTCGTGCTCGAGTTTTTCTCCCGCGAGAGCGGCATCTACACAGTCCCCGATGATAGAAACGTCCAGGTGCTGAGCACGATCCGCAGCTTCCTCGAGGATACGGTCAACGAAATCCTTCCCCTGGATGCCGAGGATCTCTGCGAAGGGGTCGACGATTTCACCCATTGCAAGATGATCGAAGAAGACCTCGAAATCAAAGCTTCGCCGGATGACAACAACCCGCCCATAGCAGTCATCACCGCGATCGACGCGGGAATCTTCCTGATGCTGGAGGATCCCGTCACCCTCAACACCTTCTGCGGCCGGGCCTACGTTCTTCTGCGAGGCAGGAACTCCGATGACGGAGATGGAGGCTACCAGGGCCTGACCTATCGATGGTCCCTTCTCGAGGGCCCCGAGGAGGGCGTGGAGATACCGGCGAACACCCACGATTTCATGGACACCCATGTGATCTTCACCGAGGCCGGGGTCTACGAAATCGGCCTCACCGTCGATGATGGACAAGGCGCCGACAGCTCATCGGAGGCCACCATCTCGGTGGTCGTCTCAACCGAGCTGGACTTCAACGCTCCGCCGCTGATCGGGCTGCGGACCTCGCCGGCGCCGCCAGACATCCAACTCGACGGGGGTTCAGCCAGCGTGACCCTGAACGCGAGCAATTCCGATGGCGGTGGAGAGGGCTGCGAGCAGGAGATCTCCTTCCTCTGGCGACAGCTTGGCGGCCCCGTCGACGCGGTCATCAGGAATCCGCGGGAGGCTGTCACGCAAGTCGTCTTTGATACCGCTGGAGCCTATCTCTTCGAGCTCGAGGTTGACGATGGCGGCTTCCAGGACAACATCTCGGTTGAGGAGGTGGAGGTCATCGTCACGGCTGCCGCCGTAACCGGCAGCTTCCGGCGCGGCGATGCTGACGACAGCGGCCGGCTCAACATCACCGACGCCATCACCGTCCTCAACTGGCTCTTCCTCGGCAGCGCCACGCCAGGCTGCACCGATGCCGCGGATGCCGATGACAACGGGCGAAACGATATCACCGACGCGATCCAGCTGCTCCAGTTCCTCTTCCTCGGCGGCCCCCCCCCGCCGGCTCCCGGACGGGATGACTGCGGAGTCGATCCGACCGCCGACCCCCTCTCGGACTGCGACTACCAGTCCTGCGGAGACTGACACCTTTCCTTCCCCCCCCGGAAGGGATTGGCTATACTCCGCTCTGGAACCTCCCGCAAGACGCTGCCTGAAAGCATGCCTCGCAGATGAAAGAATCCTTTCTGTTTCTCTACAACTTCATCCGTTACCCGTTTGCCACGGGAGCGGTCCTCCCCAGCTCCCGCAGGCTCGCGGCCAGGATGGTCGACGGCTGCGGCATTGACGCGGCGAAGACCGTTGTTGAGCTCGGCCCGGGGACGGGAGTCTTCACCCGGGCCATCTCCGAGCGCATCGGCCCCGAAACCATCTACCTGGGAATCGAGCTGCGGGAAAAATTCGCGGCGATGGTGAGCGAAAAGTTCCCGGACCTCTGCATCGTGAACGACTCGGCCGAGAACATCGTCGAGAACCTCGCCAAGCTCGACAGGGCGACGGCGGACACCATCATCTCAGGCCTGCCCTGGGCGGCCTTTGATACGAACCTGCAGAGACGAATCATGACATCGGTAACCGAGGCCCTTCCCCCCGGCGGGAAATTCGCTACCTTCACCTACCTCCATGCCGTACGCCTGCCGGCCGCCCGGCACTTCCGCTCCCTCCTGGATGAAAACTTCTCGGAGGTGAGAGAATCGAAAACTGTCTGGCGCAACGTGCCGCCGGCCTTCGTCTACCACTGCACGAAGTAGCAGGACCTCCCCCCACCCCCTTTTGCTTTTACCTCCCTCGGGGAAAATTACAGGCACTGCTGGATTGTCAGGAATTGTCATCCGTACAATAGGCTTCGTGCCTCGCCGCCGAGGGTCGAATCTAATCTTATCAGGGCGGCAAGGGGACGAATCTTGAATTCCAACCGATCAGCTCAACCCTCCCCGAGGGTCACGGGAGTATTCCATGTCCATCAGAAAGCTCGTCTTCTATTGCCTTCCAGTCTGCATGTTGTTGCCTGTACTGAACTCCAGCCTCAACGCGCAGAGTCCCCTGGTCCAGGAAGGAGACACCTGGCGTTTCTTCAGGGCCGTCTCCGCGCCGCCTGAGACCTGGGTCGAACTTGAATTCAACGCGGAGGAGGCCGGCTGGGAAATCGGCCCGGGCGGCATCGGCTACGGAGATGACGATGATGCCACCGTTCTCGATGACATGGCCGACAATTACATCGCCGTCTACATGCGCATCGAATTCGACGTCCCCGCTGAGCTGGCCGAGGCCTGGCTGCAGCTTCGAGTGCGCTACGATGATTCTTTCGTGGCCTACATCGACGGCGAGGAGGTCGCCCGCCGGGGCATCGACGGAGTTCCGCCGCTCTTTGACCAGGGAGCCTCTGTCGAACATGAGATCACCAGCGCGGACGGCTTTGATGAGGAGTTCCTGCTCGAGCAGACAGAACTCGACACCGGCCGGCACGTGCTTGCCGTCGAGGTTCACAATATCACCCTCGGCTCCAGCGACCTGTCGTTCGCCGCCGAGCTGGTCGGCTCACAGCTGCTCGTCACCTCCATAGACCCGGCCTTCGGCCCGCTGGAGGGCGGAAACTCGGTGAGAATCTACGCCCTCGGAATTTTCCCGGGGCTCAATCCGGATGTCATCTTCGGTAACCTGGAGTCGCCCTCCGTCACCGTCGAAAACGATTACATCGAGGCCGAGGTGCCCGCGGCGAAAGTCCCTGGAGCCGTGGATATCATGATCGATACGGCAAACGCCACCACCGTCATCCCGGCCGGCTACATCTACGCCAACCCCGATGGGGGCATGAGAGGTCTCGATTTCACTGGCGGCCCCTACGCGACCGCGGAGGGCTTCAGCGGCATGCTTGGAGAAGGAACCCTTCAGGCCTGGTTCCGACGTGGAGCAGGGCAAGGCCAGTTCGCCAACTTCATCTACAGCCCTCTTGCCTCCATCGAGGCCGCGGATGGCTCCGACGCCTTCATCCTCGAGGTGAGACCCGGCAATATCCGCGCGCGGACAGCCGCAGATGGAGACTTCAACGACCTTACCGCCGCGATCGAACTGCCCGAGGGAGAGTGGCACAACATCTGCTGCACCTTCTCCGAGCGCGGCCGGGCGGTCTACCTCGATGGCCGACAGATAGCTGCCGACAACTTCTCAACCAATCTCAGCGATTGCGACCGGATTCGCCTGGGTTCCCGCTTTGAACAAGACGGAGGCTTCTTTTCCGGAGATCTCACCGGCACCATCCACTCCGCCGCCGTCTGGGGCTTCGAGCGGTTCGAGGAGGAGATTCAACAGGAGCTCTTCATGCCCCCGTCCGAAGACCCCTACATTGGAGCGAGCTGGGAGCTGAACGAAGGCGTTGGAGACCGCGCAAGCGATTCCGGCGACCTCGGAGCCGATCTCATCTTCGGCGCCGGACCCGGCGCGGACGCGGATGATCCCGACTGGATCACCATCGATGATTTCCCCACCTTCATGGTGACCGGGGTCCAGCCCGCATCAGGGCCGATCACCGGAGGCGAGATGGTCAGGATCTTCGGCGCCGGCTTCCCGCTCGATGGAGATGTAACCGTCAGCTTCGTGGACCGGCTGGCCCCTTTTCTGGCGACGCCCTCGCCCAAGGTCAACGTCTTCAGCAATTGGGAGATCACCGCCGAGGCGCCTGCGGTGGAAGATTTCCAGGTGGTCGACATCCTGGTGGAAACCCCGGCCGGAAGCGGCCTCCTGGAGGCCGCCTATACCTACGCCCCCGACCCGGCCAGCATCTTCACGACCATCGAGGAGGGCGACATCTGGGACTACATCATCGCCAACGAGGCGATGCCGGAGAGCTGGAATCTGCCTGAGTTCAGGCCGCGGGAAAACGGCTGGGAGAGAGGACCGACCGGAATCGGCTACGGAGACGATGACGATGCGACCATCGTCGCCGGTGTCCAGGACCAGACCCCGGCGGTCTACGCCCGCCACGAATGGCTGCTCAGCGGCGGAGGCGCGAACATGAACTTCCTGCGATTACGAATCCGCTATGACGACGGCTTCGTCGCCTATCTCAACGGCACCGAGGTCGCCCGCGCCAATCTCGACGGAATTCCGCCGGCCTTTGACGAGCTGGCGACCGCCACCCACGAAATCACCGGCGGCGAGGGCGTCTTCGATGAGGTCATCGACCTCACCGAGTTCCGTAACAGCCTCCGCAACGGCCTCAACGTGCTGGCGATCGAGGTGCACAACAATACCCTCGGCTCCAGCGACATGTCCCTCTCCGCCGAGCTCGAGTTCTCCGCGCCCGGAAACACCTTCATCCGCGGAGATGTCGATAACAACCAGAGCTGGGACGTCACCGATGCCGTCAAGGTCCTGCTGCATGCCTTCACCGGCCTCGAGCTGGCGTGCCTTGAAGCCGCCGATGTCGACGACAGCGGCCGCATCGACCTGGAGGACGGGGTCGGGCTGCTGAACTTTATCTTCCGGCAGGGAGAGGCTCCACCGCCGCCGCTGTACGAGGCGCTGCCCGACCTTGACAGCGACGAGCTCGGCTGCGAGTCCTTCGGGGGTTAGCTTCGAGAGGCCTCCCTCCTCAGGTCAGATCACGGTACTCGCGCCTGGAGAAGCAGTACATTCCCAGCGCCAGGAAGACAGCGGCCACCACCAGGAGCGAAGCGGCCGCCTCATCTCCCTCCACCGGCTGAAAGATCGCCGTGTTTCTCGGCTTGAGACCATGTCCGGAGCCGGCATCGTAGAGCATGCAGCGGATATAGAAGCTGATGGAAATCCGCTTGAGCACACCCGGCACCTGGCCCATGAAAAGCTCCACCAGGAACACATGGGCCACCCCGATCAGCGTCGCGTTGCGAAAGACGGCCCCCAGCCAGCCGAAGAAGGCCAGATAGGCAATGGTGCCCAGGGCGACCGTCGGCAGGAACATCCAGGCGACCTCCGACAATGGCAGCGGCAGGCCACCGCAGACCGAGGCGACGGCGCAGAGCCCGAAGGCCGCGCCAAGCGAGATGCCAAGGGCCAGCGGAAGGGCCCCGAGCAGCTTGGCCAGGTAGAGACTCCAACGCGAGATCGGGCGGATCGAGAGATAGACCAGGGTCTTGTCCTCCCGATCGTCTCCAAGGACGGCGGTTCCAAGAGTCAGGGTGATGATCGGCAGGAAGAACCGGCAGAAGGACAGACCAATGATCCAGCGGCCGAAGCTCTTGATCTTCCAGGGATCCATCAATCCCCTCGTGCCCACCAGCACAGCCAATACCAGGAACAGGATGAGGGCTACGATGAGACGCTGGGGCCGAAGCTGGCGGCGGAGGCTGAAATAGACGAGGTAGAGCCAGGAATTCACGCGCCGCCTCCCATCTCTTCTCCAACCAGGTAGCCAAAGACGGCCTCGGCGGAGGCGTCGAGCGGGACCAGCCGTTCAACGACGACCCCGAGCTCGCGGGCCAGCCCCGGGAAGGCGCGGTAGAAGCTCTCGACCTGGGGAACGCTGAGGACCAGGTCCTCTTCCTCGAGTCCCCGGCGACGCTGGAAAACGATCCCAGTGACCAGGCCGGACTCGATCAGCCGCGCCCCGAGCCGCCTCGGGTCGCTGGCGGTGACGAGCAGCTTGAGCGGATGATCCTTGAGAAGGCCGCGCACCTCGGCCAGCGGACCCGAGGCGATCACATTGCCCTGGGCAAGAAAGAGGATCTGGTCCGTTACCGCTTCGATCTCCTCGAGGATGTGGCTCGAGACGATGATGGTCGCTCCGGATGCGGCGAGCTCCTCGAAGAGCCGCAGCATCTCGCGCCGCCCCCCGGCATCGATTCCGTTCAGCGGCTCATCGAGCACCAGGATGTCGGGCTTGTGAACGAGCGCCTGGGCCAGCTTGGCGCGCTGCCGCATTCCCTTGGAGCAGGCCTTCAGGCGCTTGCCGGCGAACTCGAGCGCCCCGGTCTGCCTGAGGGCCTCGTGGGCGAAGGCGTCTGCCGAGCCGCCGAGGCCACACAGACGCCCCATGGCGCGGACAAAGGAGAGCACGCTCATGTCTTCGTAAAAAGAATCCCCCTCGGGAGCGTAGCCGAGCCGGCGGCGAGCGGAGGGGGTCTTCCAGACGTCCTCACCGAGAATGAGCACCTCGCCGTAGGATGGCCTCAGCTGGCCGGTGAGAATCTTCATCAGGGTCGACTTGCCGGCGCCGTTGGGTCCCACGAGCCCGGTGATCCCGGTCTGGAGCTCGATATTTACCTTGTTGAGACCGGCGATCTCTCCGTACCACTTGGCCAGCTCACGAATCGAGACAGGGTTCATGAGACCACCTCCACCGCGCGGGTCTTGCTCCAGAAGGCCCAGAGCGCCGCGCCAAGCCAGGCCGCGAGAGCCGCGATGGGATACCAGGGCTCGGCGCTGAAGAGGCTGGATTCGATACCGAAGAAAGCATTAGAGCACCACTGCAGGAGGGACCAGAAATCGAGCAATTTCCAGTAATGAGAGCCCCGGGCGGCCTCGTGAATAACCTCGGTAACGATCGGAAGAAAGATGAAGATCAACCCCCAGACCATGACGATCGAGATCGTTCTCTGCAGCAGGGCGGCCACCCCCAGCAGCAGGGTCGACATGCCGACGCTGACAAGGAGCCCGTAGGCCACGATCCCGAAGAAAATGCGCCACGACTCGATGAAGTAATCGAAGGTGTCGCCAAAGAGACCGTACTCGACAAAGAGCGCGAGACAGGGCAGCAGGGTCAGCATGCTCACGAGCAGCGAGGTCGCCACCAGCTTGCCGAGAAAGTACTGCCAGCGCTCGAGCGGCTTGGAGAAGTAGAAGGTGAGCGACCTGAAACGGAAATCATTCCCTACCAGCACCGCTCCGCTGATCGCCAGCAGCAGCATGACGACGATATTCTGGCCTGAGATGAAATCCCTGTAGGATTCGCCCGTACCGGTAAAGATGAAATTCCTGGCGAATTCAAGCGGGCCCTGCCCGAAACGCTGTCCCTTCAGCTGGGCGGCGAGCCCGGCGAGAAAATAGATCATGGCGCTGAAGAAGAGGAAATTGATGAGGCCCAGGCCCATAAAGACCTTGAAGATCCTGCGCTTGACGACGAGTCCCAGGCCGATGCGGGCCACCGGCCACCAGGCCAGCGCCGGGGCTCGCGACTCATCCGGAGCCGAGCTGAGCGTCCAGCGGTCAACAACCGTGGCGCCCATCGCCTTCGGGAACAGATCAACCTCGTTGATTTCCAGTGGTTCTTCAGCCATCCGCGCTCCCCCCTCCCCCCCCGGCAACGATGCGCTCAAAGACCGTTTCCAGGTTTTCTTCGTGGGGCTGAAGCCCTGAGAGCAGGCAGGCGGGCTCCGTCCCGTCGGCAGCGGAAAAAGCCTCCAAAAGCAATCTCGTATCGGCCCCGGGAGGCAGGGTCACGATGTAATCCCGCGGCGGAGCTCCTGCCCTCGCGGGGATGGCCTCGAGCCCTACGCCTCGAGCTCTGAGCAGCTTGCCGCAGGCCTCCACCGAGCCGGTCACCTGGATCCGGTAGCTGTTGCGAAGGGAGGAGGAGGTGAGCTCCGACACCGCGCCGTGGGCCAGGACGCGCCCCCGGTCGAGGATGACGACCGAATCGCAGACCCGCTCGACATCGCCGAGGAGGTGGCTCGAGAGCAGGATCGATTTCCCCTGCTCCCGGTGAAGCCGCGAGATGAGCTCGAGCATCGCCGAGCGCCCGGCCGGGTCGAGCCCGTTAGTCGGCTCATCGAGAATGACCAGGTCCGGATCGTTGATAAGCGCCTGGGCAAGCTTGGCGCGCTGGCGGATGCCGGTCGACTGCTCCTCGATGAGACGGTAGCGCGCCTCCTCCAGCCCCAGCAGCGAGAGCACCTCGTGGGCGCGGCGGCGCGCATCGACCGCTTTCTGGCCGCACAGCTCGCCGGCGAGCGAAACGAACTGCAGAACCGAGAGCCCGGCGACAAAGCTGTCGTTCTCCGGCATATAGCCCACCCGGGATCTCACCTTGCGGGACTCCCGGGCGGCGTCAAAGCCCAGCATCCAGGCCCTGCCCGCTGACGGAGCCAGCAGTCCCATCAGCATATTGAGCAGGGTCGATTTCCCGGCGCCGTTAGGCCCCAGCAGGCCGACAACCCCGGGCTGAAGAACCACCTCGTCGGCCTCGAAGGCCAGGTGGGCGCCATACAGGCGCTTCAGTTTTTCCAGCCGAATCAGCTCGCTCACATTTACCTCTCAAAGAGAAACCCCTGGATCGCATCGTATCCTAACATGACCTCGCAAGTGATTCACCCCGGCCGCCTACGCCTGTGACGTCTTGACAGTCAGGGGCTACTCTCGCATGATCACTCAAAGTTCGTTCAAATCATCAGCGGCAACCGAGTCGAGACAGACAACCGTGCGCACCCTGGTCATCGGACTGATCCTCCTGCTCGCCGTCCTCCACCACGACTGGTGGTGGTGGGATGCGAAGGAACCCCTGGTCCTCGGCTTCATGCCGATCGGCCTTGCCTGGCACGCCGGGATCTCCCTGGCAGCCGGTCTCGTCGGCCTGGTGGCTGTCAGCTTCTGCTGGCCTGCTCACCTCGATGAGGAGGATGGCGGGGGAGAGTCCGCTTCCACAGAAGATAACCCCGGCGAAGCGGCGCCAGCCTCCGCCGAAGACGACGCTCCGGCAGCGACAGACACGGGGAAAGAGGAGGCCAGCTGATGACCTTCACGATCATCCTCTGCTATCTCTCCCTGCTGCTCTTCCTGGGGCTCTTCGCCGGCCGCCTGCTGAAGAAAAGCTCCAGCGACTTCTTCCTCGCCAGCCGCGGCATCGGCCCCTTCATGCTGCTGATGTCGGTCTTCGGCACGACGATGACCGCCTTCGCTCTCATCGGCTCGACCGGTAAAACCTTCGACCAGGGAATCGGCGTCTATGGGCTCATGGCCTCCTGGTCGGGCATCATCCACGCCGCGATCTTCTTCCTTGTCGGCGCCAAGGTCTGGGCGCTGGGGAAGAAGCACGGCTATGTCACCCAGCTGGGCTACTTCCGTAGCCGGTATCAATCCGATGGACTGGCGCTGCTGCTCTTCCCGCTGGTGGTTTGTTTTGTCATCCTCTATCTGCTGATGGGGGTCATTGGAGCTGGACGCTTCATCGAGGGAGTCACTCCGGAAACCTTCAGCGAGAGCACGGTGGTGACCACAGTGTCGCTGGCGGCGGCTCCTGCTGACCTGAAGGTTCCCGATGGCTGGAAAGAGCGCGTCAGCCTCAAAGATGGGAACCTGTCGGTTACCGGCTCTCTCCATCCCAAGCGCAAGGGCCTGTTCATGAAGATGAGCAAGGCGCCTGAATGGAAAAAGGCCGTTGGCGCCCTGATCGCGAAAGCCCCGCGGGGGGCGGTTCCAAAATGGGCCGGCATGGCGATCGTCTGCCTGGTGGTGCTCTTCTACGTCTTCTTCGGCGGCATGCGGGCCACCGCCTGGGCCAATACCATGCAGACCCTGGTCTTCATGGTCATGGGGCTGATCGCCTTCTACGTGATCACCAAGGCGCTCGGCGGCCCGGTGGAAGCATCTAAAAAACTGCTGGCCAACGAGACAAAAAACTCTGTCATGGCGAGGGAGGGCTTGATCGGGAAGTGGCAATTCCTCACCTATTGCTTCATCCCGCTGTCCGTGGGCATGTTCCCCCATCTCTTCCAGCACTGGCTGACCGCCAGGAAGGCGAGCAACTTCAAGCTGACCGTCGTCGCCCACCCGATCTGCATCCTCATCACCTGGGTACCCTGCGTGCTGCTTGGCATGTGGGCCTTCGGTGTCCTGCCCGAGGGAACCAATCCAAACGCGGTACTTGGAATGATGGTCGCGCGCTACTCCGGCGAGGCATTGGCCGGCCTCATCGGAGCCGGGGTGCTCGCCGCGATCATGTCGAGCATGGACTCGCAATTCCTCTGCCTCAGCAGCCTCTTCACCAATGACATCATCTCCCACCACTTCGGTAAGGGAAAGATCAGTGACGAAAAGAAGATCCTCCTCGGAAGGGGTTTCGTCGTAGCAATCGTACTGATCTGCTACCTGATCGGCCTGAGCAATACCCAGTCGGTCTTCGATCTCGGCATCTGGTGCTTCACCGGTTTCGCCGGCCTCTTTCCCATCCTCTTCGCGGCGCTCTACTGGAAACGCAGCAACAAGCAGGGAGCCATCGCCGGGGTCCTGGCCCTGGCTGTGCTTGAAGCTACCTGTTATTTCCTCAGTCTGGCCGAGGGCGAGGGCGAGTTCCTGCTCCTCGGCATGATGCCGGTCACCTTCATCGTCGGGATCACCACCGCGGTGATGGTCATCGTCACGCTGCTGACGCCGCCGCCCGATGAGGAAATCGTCGAAAAGTTCTTCCCTGCGAAGAATTGAGCCCCTCGGCCCTCCGCGGGGTTTACAATAGTCCGCCTTGCCCGGCGAGCTCTCGATGACACAGCGCCAGAGACCCCGGCTCCCAAAGAGATTCCCCCAATGAAAACCAGGATCATCCCAGCGTTTCTGCTCGTCTTCGGCCTGCTGGCCGCGGCGCCGGCCTTCGCCCAGAAGACGACGAAGAAAAAGACCGAAACCGTCAACCTCTTCGCCGCCGGCAAGCCGGCCTCGGTCACGCTGGCAGTGACGAAAGCGAATTGGGAGCGCCTGCAACGCAACCCCTTCATCTTCACGGAGGCCTCGGTGATCTACGAGGGCCAGAAGCTCGGCGGCGCCGGGGTGCGCTACAAGGGCAACTCGACCTTCGGCGGCCGCGGGCCGCACAAGTCCTTCAAGGTCAACCTGGGCTACTTTGGCGGCACGAAGAAGCTCCATGGGCAATCAACCCTGAACCTGCACCACCCCTTCAAGGATCCCTCGCGCGTCAGGGAGGTGGTCAGCTACGAGCTCTTCGCCGCGGCGGGTATCAAGGCCCCGCGGGCGACCCACGTAACGCTCACGCTGAGAGTCCCCGGCGTTCACGACGACTTCAACCTCGGCGTCTACTCGCTCGTCGAACAGGTCGACAAGAAATTCCTCGGCGCTCATTATCCCGGCAACGACGGCGACCTCTTCAAGATCGAGGGCATGGGCGACCCCTTCGGCGAGAGCCGGCAGCGAAGGAGGGGCGGACAGCGCGAGCCCTACGAGGGCTTCATCAGCAAGGAGGGCGGCTCCCGCGGTCCGGCCCTCTCTTACCTGCTCGATGCCGTCAGGCGCGGGGACGGCGGCGACCTCGAAAAACACCTCGACGTCAGGGGCTTCCTGCTCTGGCTGGCCGCCAACCACATCCTCGCCAACCTCGACAGCTACACGGGCATGGGACACAACGGCTACATCTACGCCTTCGAGAAGAACCGCTTCGCCTTCATCCCCTGGGACATGAACGAGGCCTTCGGCAAGTTCACCTACGGAAGATCACAGACGCAGATGGAGGGGCTCGACATCTTCAGACCCTTCGTTCGCAATAAGATTCTCATCGACAGGGTTCTCGAGAAGAAGTCCTGGCGGGCTCTCTATCTCGCGAATGTAAGATCCCTGATGAAGGGCCCCTTCTCCGAAAAGAACATCGTCGCAAAGATCCAGGCGGCCAACAGGCTGATTGCCGCCGCGGTCCGGGCTGAAAAAGAATCCGAGCACCCGCTGTCTGAATTCGACGAGTCGCTCGATACCGGGGGACGCGGAATCGCGGGCTTCGCCACCCGGCGGGCACGCTTCATCAACCGGCAGCTTGCCGACAAGAACGCCATCGATGAATTTCTCGCCAGGGGTCCGGGACGCGGCGAATCCTTCGAGGAACGCAGGGAGCCCGGCCGGGGACGCCCGGCCTCCCCCTTCCCCCGCAGGGAACGGCCCGAGGAAGGGCCTGGCCGCCGGAGCGATGACCGGCGCCCCGAACGCCGACCCTGAGGCGGCGCACCGGGCGGCTTGTCTTCGCCGAAACGATGGTCTATTCTCAGCCTTCCGTTTCAGCTCTTCGCAACCCGGCAATCGTATGATTCTGCTCATCGATAATTTTGACAGCTTCGTCTACAACCTCGCCCGCTATCTCGAAGAGCTCGGTCAGGAGTGCGAGGTCGTTCGCAACGATGCCATCTCCATCGAAGGCATCCGCGAGCGGGCTCCCGCCGCGCTTATCCTCTCGCCCGGGCCCTGCGCCCCCGAGAGCGCGGGAATCTGTATCGAAGCCGTCAGGGAGCTCGGTGGGGAGCTTCCCCTTCTCGGGGTCTGCCTGGGCCACCAGGCGATCGCCGCGGCCTATGGAGCGCGCATCGTGAAAGTGGAGCCCTGCCATGGCAAAAGCTCTGAGGTCCTCCACGATGGAGAGGGCCTGTTTGACGGCATCCCGGACCGGTTCGCCGCTGGACGCTACCACTCGCTCGCCGTCTCCGAAGAAGGGCTTCCAGCCGAGCTCGAGGTCTCCGCCCGTACCGACGATGGCCTCATCATGGCGCTGCGACACAAGGTAAACAAGGTCTGTGGAATCCAGTTCCATCCCGAGAGCGTTCTCACAGAGCACGGGCATCCTCTCCTGCAGGGCTTCCTGCGCCTCGCCGGCATCGACGCGCTGCGGCCCGCCCGGGAGACCGCATGACCGGCGGCGAAGAACTCATTATCGAGGGCGTCGTGACCACCCTGGGACCGCGCCATGAAGAGGGTCGGTACGAAGACGTCAACATCTCGCCGATGGGACCGCTGGCCACCGAGCGGATGGACACCCTCCTGCTGAAGCCCTACACCTCCTCCAGGACCTACCGCAACCTCAAGCGCCATGGAGAGGGCGTCTTCCATATCACCGATGACGTAGAGCTGATCGCCAGGGCGACCATCGGCCAGGTCGAGGCTCCCCTCAACGCGGCCAGGGAGATCCAGGGACGCTATATCGAGGGCGCCTGCCGCTTCTATGAATTTCGCGTCGAGGAGCTGGACGACAGCGAAGAGCGAACCCGCATCCAGTGCCGGGTCGTCCACAGCGAGAGGCTTCGCGACCTGCTGGGATTCAACCGGGCTCGCAACGCGGTACTCGAGGCGGCAATCCTCGCCAGCCGCACCGCCTTCCTGCCGCCAGGGGGCATCCTGCGGCAGCTGGATGACCTCCAGGTCCTCGTCGATAAAACAGGCGCCGAACCGGAACATCGAGCCTTCTCACTTTTGAGAGACTATGTAGAAAGGGCTAGTGAGCGGCAGGCCGGCGGGGACGAAGACAGGTGAGCTCGCCAGACCGCAGCGTGACCATCGAGGCCGGAAGCCGGCTTCACTTCGGACTCATCGACCCGGTGGGCTCCAGCGGCAGGCTCTACGCCGGCGCCGGCGTGATGGTCGATGCTCCCGGCATCCGCATGACCGCCCGGCTCGCCGAGGGGGCCGACCGGGTAACCGCGGCGCCGGGAATGGAGCAGCGCCTCGAGGAATTCATCCGCCGGTACCGAGAGGCGACCGGCAGCCCGGCTCACTTCGACATCGAGCTTGCCGCCTGCCCCGCGGATCACCTCGGACTCGGAACGGGAACGCAGCTTGGAATGGCTGTCTCGATCGCCTGCTCGAGGCTGCTCGGCCTTGAAGGAAACCTCGAGACCATCGCCGGGCGCACCGGCCGCGGGCGGCGCTCCTCCATCGGCGTACACGGCTTCAAAAATGGCGGATTCCTCGTTGATGACGGAAAGCTCGAAGAGGCGGGGGTCTCTCCCCTGCGCCACCGGATCGAGCTGCCCGAGGCCTGGCATTTCGTCCTCGTGATAGCCCCCGGGCACCGGGGCCTGAGCGGCCGACAGGAGGCCGAGTGCTTTACAAAGCTCGAGCCGGTAGCCGAGCAGACCCTGGCCCAGCTCGAGGCTCTGCTGGAAGAGACCCTGGTGCCGGCCGGCCGGCAAGGGAACTGGTCTGTCTTCTCCCGGGCTCTCCATGAATTCGGGCTCATCGCCAGCCAGCCCTTCCAGGAGGCCCAGGGCGGGGCCTTCTCTACCGCCCTCGCGACCCAGGCGGCGGAATACCTGCTTGAGGCGGGTGTCGAGGGCGTCGGCCAGAGCTCCTGGGGGCCCACCCTCTACGCTCTCCTGCCCGGCCGACAGGAAGCCGAAACGGCCGCAGGAGAGCTCCGGAAACGATTCGACCTGGGCCAGGAAGAGGTCGTGATTACCCGCCCCCGCAGCCGGGGAGCCTCGGTCAAGCTGCTGGACTGATCCGCCATCCGGCCCGGCTGGCAAAGAAGCGCTCTTCAACAGGCTTGATCTGTCGTATCATTTGGTACTGAATGCGGGCCGCCCATAACGTTCAGAGAGACCTGGAGTGACATGCTGAATCCCGGAGAATTCAAGAGAGGCCAGATCATCGAGATCGATGGTCAGCCCTGCCTGATCGAAAAGATCATCATGCAGACCCCTTCATCACGCGGCGGAAACACCATCTGGAAGGTTCGCGCAAGGAACCTTCGAACCAAGCAGAAGGTCGACAAGCCCTTCCGCAGCGGAGATACAGCGAGCGAGCCGGACTTCGAGAAACGGTACGTACAGTTCCTCTACCGGGACACCAGCGACCTGCACTTCATGGATATGGACAGCTACGATCAGTTTGCTCTACCGATCGATGGTTACAGTGAGGAGGCCAGCTACCTGACCGACAACCTCGAGGGCCTTCGCTCCCTGGTCCTGGAAGACGAGGTGATCGGGATCGAGCTGCCCCTGACGGTGGACATTGTCATCACCGAATGTGATCCGGCGGTGAAGGGAAACTCCGCGACCGCAAGGCAGAAAAATGCCACCCTCGAAACCGGCCTGGTCATCCAGGTCCCCGAGCATATATCCAGCGGGGAGAATGTTCGAGTCGACACGGCGAACGGAAAATTCATCGGCCGCGCGAAGGATTGACCGAGGCTCAGGCCTCGCTCGAGTTGACGACCGGATCCGCCTCGAAGTTGCCCTCAACCGGCTCACGTCCGCTGAAACCCGATGCCAGCTCGTGCCAGTGATCAATGGTCTCTTCGCCCAGCCTCCAGCAGAGGTAGACCACCCTGCCTTCAAGACGCGCCGGGAAATCAACCAGCCCGATGTTGGGATCCTTGAGCTCCACGCCCAGGTTCGAAAGCTCCTCGACAAACCCGGCCCGTTCATCTGCAAGATCGTGGAGGCGGTCCTGGAGCTCCTCGAGACGCTCGATGCCGGCATCGTCCTCGGCCTCCTGGCGAATCTCGAGGTAGACCTCCTTCATTCTCTCCGTCTTCTCAACGATGTCCCTGACAATCCTGGAGACAAGAGGGAGAGTGCTTCTCGCCTCCTCCAGCTCAAAGAGTTTCTGTTCCCTGCTGATCGTAGTCATCACCTAACGCTTATCCTCCAAGTGTCGTTCCGGCAACCATTCTCGCCCAGCAGGACCTGACAATCAAGAACTGAGGCATAGAGACGCCGCGATGCCTTCAAAACAGATCGGAGAATCCCTTGACCGCAGGGGTAAGCTCTTCTCCTCGCCTGGTCACCAGGTAGATGTACTGGCGCGGATAGTAGGCCTTGAGGCTCCTGGTGTGCAGATCCTGGCGCACCGCATCGATGTTGAGATTATGAATGATGGAGAGGCCGTAGCCGAGGCTGACATAGTTAATGATCAGGTCAGTCGAACCCAGCTCCATAACGACGGAAGTATTCAGTTTTTGATGCTCGAAGGGCCGATCGATGAGTCGACGGGTGTCGGTGTTCTGGGTATAGGACAGAAACGGGTATTCGGTTATGTCAGTGAGCGTGATCTTACGGCGATGGCTCAGCGGATGGTTGACCGGCGTTATCAGGATCATCTCACAAGGCGCCACCGGTCGAGCTTCGAGGCCATCGCGCAGAGGATCGATCAGGATGATGCCAACGTCGGTCTGCGCCTTCTCGACCGACTCGATAATCTCCGCGGTGCGCATATTGTGGATACTGATCTCTACCTTGGGAAAAAGGTTCCTGTATTTTCCAAGCAGGGGCGGAAGCATGTGGGTCGCTACGGACTGGTTGGTCGAAACCGTCAGGCCCGCGCCTTCATACTGCGCATGACCACTGAAGACCGCCTCGATCTCCTCCTCGGTCTCAAACAGCTTCTCAGCCATCTCATAGAGTACCTGTCCCTCCCTGGTGGGCGTCACACCGCGAGGATGGCGCTCGAGTAATTGCAGCCCCATCTCCTGCTCCAGGTTCTTCACCTGGAGGCTTATGCTGGGCTGAGAGAGGCGTAAACGACGCGCCGCGGCGGTGAAGCCTCCGTTCTGCACAACCGTGTAGAAGCCCCGCAGGCGGTTCAGATCCATTGTAACGCTCCATCAGCTATCCATAGTTTTAAACTATGTATAAGGATATCTTTTATTTATTAGACTTATAGTCTTTTCTTCCTTATTTTCTTCTTCAGACCGATTCTCCGCGTGACAGAACCAACCCGTAGCGACAGAAAACCTTGAACCGCAGGCTCCTCAAGTCAAAGATCCACCGCGCCCGGGTAACCGAGGCCGACCTGGACTATACCGGCAGCGTAACGGTAGACGCCGACCTGCTGGAGGCCGCCGACATCCTCGAGCACGAGGAGGTCCACATCTACAACATCACCAATGGCTCGCGGCTGTCGACCTACGCGATCCCGGGTCCCGCGGGCTCAGGACTCATCTGTATCAATGGAGCAGCGGCACACCTCTGCTGCGTAGATGACCTGGTCATCCTCGCCAGCTACGCCGAATACGATGAGAACGAGCTCCGCTGCCATGAACCCAAGATCATCATGGTCGATGAAAAGAACCTGTTTCGACAGGAGGCGACCGCATGAGCCGCCTGCCCGAACCCGGCAACCCCCGCCCCGCGGGAGACAAGGTCACCTCGACAGGACTGAAGACCCGCAAGCTTACAGGCGAGAAAATCACCGCCCTGACCGCGTTCGATTGCCTGGGCGCCTCGATTCTCGATGAGGCGGGAGTTGACCTGATCCTCATCGGAGACAGCCTCGCGAATACATCCCTGGGCTACGAAACCACCCTGCCGGTATCGATGGAGGAGATGCTGTCGGCCGTCAGAGCCGTCAAGCGCGGTTCCAGCCGGGCCATGCTGGTCGCCGACATGCCCTTTGGCAGCTACCAGATAAGCATCAAGGACTCCCTCGCCAACGCCATCGATTTTCTCAAGGCCGGGGCCGAGGCCGTCAAGCTCGAAGGCGGGGCCTCCCGAAGCCGGTTGGTATCCGAACTCTCCGGCAACGGGATCCCGGTCATGGGACACATCGGGCTCACCCCGCAGTCGGTCCATGCCATGGGCGGCTACAAGGTGCAGGGGAAAATACGGGAGGATGCCCTGCGCCTGCTCGATGATGCTCTCGCCCTTGAGGCTGCGGGCGCCTTCTGCCTGGTGCTCGAGGGCATGCCCGCTCCGCTGGCCGCGCAGATCACCGGCGCCCTTGAAATACCGACTATCGGCATTGGAGCCGGGGCGGGATGCGATGGCCAGATCCTCGTTTTTTCCGATTTATTGGGTCTCAGCACGGGACAAAAACCAAAATTTGTCCGCCAATATGCCGAGCTGCGTTCCATAGCCATCAAGGCGATCGAGAGCTATTGCCAGGACGTTCGAGAAGGCGATTTCCCTGCTGCCATCGAGACTTACGGAAAAAACCCGGAAAAACACATCGAGAAACCAGCCTGATTTTCCGTGGCCAGATCCGCTAAATTGCCCGCTACAGAGCCCACCCGGCCCGCCAATTTCCTTTGATTTTAACCACCTGATTGGACATGCTTGGCCCTCGATCTGAACCCGTTTCGAGGTTAATTGGTGGTTTCTATACAGGATGAAAACATCGTCTTTCTGGAACTGACGCTCCGAAAGATCCAGGACTCCGTCTTGTCGGCTGAAATCGTTCAGACCGGGCACAATGCCACGGTACGCCAAGCGATTCACGCCTGGGCCGACCTGCGCGGCGGCTCGATCGAAGACCAGGTCAGAAGAGAGGTCACGACCTATCGCATCGAGAACCCCTCGACGGATTCCTCGAAGTCTTCCGAGCGGCTGCTCGGCAGGGTCCTCGATCACTACCTTGACCAGTATTGCCAGGCCGGGCAGAGTGTCTTTGGTGAGCGCCTTGTCGTGGATGTGCCCATGGGACAGGTGTCGGGGCCACACGGCATCACCGAGCGCCTCAAGACCATCGCCTGACCGACATCTGGCCGGATCGTCCTCCAGCCCGGATGCGTACAGTTCTAATTGAAAGCAGCAGGGGAATAAAAACATGAGCCGCTCTGAGCAGGAAATGAAAGACCTCCTGCGCTCTCTCTCCCTCGCCGCCGGAGCGCCCGGCGCGGAGGATGAGGTGCGCGCCCTGATTCGCGAAAACCTCGGGGGAGTCGGCGAGCTCTCCTACGACAGCCTCGGCAGCATCCTCTGCGAGAAATCCGGCGAAGCGGACTCCCCCAGGGTGATGATCGACGGGCACATGGATGAGGTCGGCTTCATGGTGCAGAGCATCACGAAGGAAGGAAGGATCAACTTCGTTCCGCTCGGAGGCTGGTGGGCCCATGTTCTCCTCAGCCAGAGGGTCGACATCATCACCTCCGGCGGCAAGGTGTCCGGAGTCATCGGCTCGACCCCGCCGCATTTTCTCAGCGGCAAGAAACGCGAGCAGCTCCTGGAGATAGAGGACATGTACATCGACATCGGCGCCGCCAGCGAGGAGGACGCCTCAGGGATGGGCGTCCGGATCGGCGACACCATCGTCCCCCACGCCGAATTTACCGAGCTGAATGATCCCGACATCCTCAGCTCGAAAGCCTTCGACAACAGGGTCGGGATCGGGCTCATGATCGAGGCCCTGCTGGAATTCTCTTCGCAAGACCACCCCAATACGATCATCGGCGTCGGCGCCGCCCAGGAAGAGATCGGCTGCCGCGGGGCCGTGACCGCCTGCGAAAAGGCCGCCCCCGATGTGGGAATCGTCCTCGAGGGCACCCCTGCGGATGACATTCCAGGCTTCAGCGAACCCCAGGCCATCCTCGGCAAGGGACCGCAGATCCGTTTCTACGACCCCACGGCGATCTCCAACAGGAGGCTTGCCGAGCTCGTTGCCGGGATCGCTGCGAAGGCGGGCATCGAGATCCAACTCGCGGTACGGCGAAGCGGCGGAACCGATGCGAAGAGCATTCACCTGCACCGCGCCGGCGTACCCACGGTCGTGATCGGAGTGCCGGCAAGGTACATCCACAGCCACGTAAGCCTTATCAACTGGCAGGATTACCTCAACACCGGGCGACTCGTCCGCGAGTTGATCGCGGGGCTTGATTCCGCCGCGGTCGAGACCCTCACCGACTTCAGCTGACCCCCTCATCGAGCGAAAGAGCCGGGATCATTTGAAGCCGGCTCCCCGGGTCAGGGTCTTGATCCTGCACAGGTACATGTCCGAGGTGAGGTAGAGAACGCTGCCGTCGTTTCCCCAGCCCACGTTGGCGATCCTCTCACCAGTGACGATGCGGCCCAGCAGTTTTCCCTCCGGCGAGATCACCAGCACGCCGCCGGAGCCGGTAGCGAAGACGTGGCCCTTCGCATCGACCTTCAGCCCGTCCCCCCCTCCGCCGGAGATGCGATCCTGCTTCGAAGAATCGAAAAAGGCCCGGGGGGCGCCCAGGTTTCCATCCTCCTTTACCGGGAAAGCACGCCACACCGGATCCCGGCCATCACTATTGGCCACGTAGAGCGTCTTGTGATCCGGCGAGAAGGCGATGCCGTTGGGCCGGGAGATGTCCTTCGATTGCAGGGTGACCGTTCCATCCTGCTGCAGGCGATAGACGCCGCAAAAATCGAGCTCACGCATGGGATCCTTCTCCCGCCTGGGAAGCCCGTAGATCGGATCGGTAAAGAAGATGTCCCCGTTGGCGCGGATCGCCAGGTCGTTCGGACTGTTGAAACGCTTGCCGTTCCAGCGGTCGGCGAGGGTGACCTTGCCGCCTCCGGCGGTAAGCACGGATATTCTGCGGTCGCCGTGTTCACAGGAGACCAGCCGGCCCTTTGCATCCAGGGCGAGGCCGTTGCTGCCCGGTTCGCGGCCGTAATCCGCCGCCCCCGTATAACCGGATGGCTTCAGGAAGACCGATGCGCCGATGCCTTCCTGCCACTTGATGACAGAATTGGGCGGAATATCTGAAAACAGCACGTAGCCGCCGAACTTATTCCCTTTCTCCGGAACCCAGACCGGCCCCTCGGCCCAGTCAAAGCCGCCGCAGAGAACCTCGATGACGGCATCCTTCGAAAGCAGCCCATCGAGGGCAGGATCAAAGCGGTCGACGCGGCCGATCCTCGCAAAGTTGGTGGTGTTCTGGGAGAAAGCTATCGCCGGAAGAAAGGCAAAGAGGACGGCGGCCGTGGCGAGGACTGTTTTCATAGGATTTCTTCCTTCATTTGGTAAGGGCCGAGCGCTTTCGACGCTGACTGAAAAACGGGCTCCGTTGTGAACCCCCGGGATCACTTTGGAAATAAAAATGGCCGGCCTCCTCGCCGAGGGGCTCCCCTGACCCGTCATTTATTGAAAAAGCGGCTCCAGGCCAGCCCGGGCCTCTCGACACGGAAGGAGACAATTCGTGTGTGCTCCACCTCGGTAACGTAGGCGGTGCGGCCATCCGGACCGCCGAAACAGATGTTGCTCGGCTTGCTGCCGAGCACGTCGATCTCCGTAAGCACCTCGCCCGCCGGCGACAGCTTGACCACAGTGCCCTTGCCGTAGCGGGTAACGTAGAGGTTGCCATCGACATCGCAGCGCATGCCGTCAAAGCCATGGTCTTCGAAGCTCTTGAAGAGCTTCTTGCCGGAAAGGTTGCCGTCGGTATCAATGGCAAAGGACCAGATCTTTCGCTGCGCGCTCTCGTTGACGTACAGGGTCCGGCCATCGGGGCTGACCTCGATCCCGTTCGTGGTCCCCATCCCCTCGGCGAGGCGGGTCGTGCGGCCATCGACAGTGATCTTCCAGAGCTGGCCCGTCTTCTCAGGCCAGTTCGGATCGCTGGCATAAAGTGTCCCGCCAAAACTGATCGCAAGGTCATTTGGCTGGTTCATCATGGCGTCAGCCGCAAAGACAACCGGCTTCGAGGTCCCGGGAGCGACCTTGAACACCTGGTGATTAACGTAGTCGGCAATATACATATTGCCGGCACGGTCGAAGCGAATTCCATTGCCGACACTGTCAGCCGGCAGCTTGAGAAAGATTTCTCCTTTTCCCGCAGGGGAGACCCGGCCGATCGTACCCTGCTCGGCAAAGTTTACGGCATAGATCGATCCATCCCGCCCGCAGGCCGGCCCCTCGATACCAGGAGTGAACTCACCCGGTCTCGTCAACGCGCGGGCCGTGTAAAGCGGAGAACAGCCCGCCAGCAGAAGCAGACAGAAAAAAGAAACGGCAATACGAACCATCCTGTAATCTCCTTTATCGAGAAAACCGAGACCACGGCACCGGCCGGCATGCCGGCAACCGGTTCCAGCGGCAAATTGTACACCCACAACCACCCGGGGAACAGATCCGGGCCCGCTTACGGTTCTTGACATCAGGGCAGGCGTGCAAATAGCATCCTGTTTCGCTTCTTTCCGCAGAGAACGAACTTGCGGATAGGCCTTCAACTCACGGGAGAAAATTCATGCCGTACAGCACCCGGTTTCTGGCTGCCACGCTGGCCTCCGCCGTTTTGGCACTAGGCCTCTTCGGCACCGTCAACGCACAGTCCAAGCCGAAATACACGATCAAGCAGATCATGAAAGATGGCCTCAAGGGAGGCCTCGCCAAGAAGGTGGTCGACGGCAAAGCCACTGAGAAAGAAAAGATCCAGCTGCTTGACTACGCCATAGCCCTCTACGAGACCAGGCCCAAGAAGGGCGGCCCGGCCAGCTGGACAAAGCTCACCGGCGACTTCGTCACCGCCGCCGCCAAGGTTGCCATCGACCCCAAGGCCGGTACAGACGCGCTCGGCAAGGCGGTCAACTGCAAGGCCTGTCACAACGTACACAAATACGACAAGCCGAAGTAAATACGAATACCACAGCTAGCCCGGGAGGCCTCCTCCCGATTCATTCTATTCATCAAACGAAAGTGACATGCTCATGACGCGGTTTTCCCGGCGAGAGACGCTCCTTGCTCTCGCAACCAGATTGTTGCCGGCCCTGGCCCTTCTCCTGGGTCTTTCAGCCGCCCTCGATGCGGCCGACAAGCGCCCGAATATTCTCTTCATCTTCACCGATGATCACGCTCCCCACGCCATCGGAGCCTATGGGTCGAAGATCAACAAGACGCCCAATATGGACAAGCTGGCACGCGAGGGAATGATCTTCCAGAACAGCTTCTGCACCAACTCGATCTGCGGGCCGAGCCGAGCCGTGATCCTGACCGGCAAGCACAGCCACCTCAACGGCTTCATGACCAACGGCAACACCTTTGACGGCTCCCAACAGACCTTTCCCAAGCTGATGCGCAAGGCCGGCTACCAGACCGCCATGGTCGGAAAATGGCACCTCAAGACCGAGCCCACCGGCTTTGACTTCTGGGAGGTGCTCATCGGCCAGGGACCCTACTACAACCCGCCGATGCGGACACCGACGGGAACCAAAAAATACACCGGGTACACCACCACCATCATCACCGACATCGCGCTCGACTTTCTCGAGAACAAGCGCGACAAGGAAAAGCCCTTCGTCCTCATGTACCAGCACAAGGCGCCTCACCGCAACTGGGCGCCCGGTCCGGGCTACCTCAACATGTACGACGATGTGACGATCCCTGAGCCGGCGACTCTGTTTGATAAATGGGAGAACCGGACCAGCGCGGCGAAGACGCAGACCATGACGATTGAGCGCCACCTGAGCGTCAACGATCTGAAACTCAACATCCCCCGAGGCCTGACCAAGGAGCAGCTCGCGGTCTGGAACGCGGCCTACGGACCGAAGAACAAGGCCTTCAAGAAGGCCAAGCTCGAGGGCAAGGCCCTGGTGCGCTGGAAATACCAGCGCTACATCAAGGACTACCTGCGCTGCATCGCGGCGGTTGACGACAGCATTGGCCGCGTCCTGGGCTATCTCGACAAGGAAGGCCTCGCCGACAACACCATCGTCATCTACAGCTCCGACCAGGGTTTCTACCTCGGAGACCACGGCTGGTTCGACAAGCGCTGGATGTACGAAGAATCGCTCCGCATGCCGTTGATCGTGCGCTGGCCGGGAGTCATCAAGCCGGGCACCGCCAACCACCACCTCGTACAGAATCTCGACTATGCCGAGACCTTCCTCGACGTCGCCGGAATCAACATTCCCGACGATATGCAGGGCCGCAGCCTGGTGCCGCTGTTCAAGGGCGAATCGCCCGCCGACTGGCGCGACTCCATCTACTACCACTACCTCGAGTTTCCCGGAGCGCACAGCGTCAGGAGGCACTACGGAGTTCGCACCCGGACCCACAAGCTCATCCGCTACTACAATATCGATGAATGGGAGCTCTTTGACCTGAGCAAAGACCCCGACGAGCTGGTCAGCGTCCACGGCAAGGAGGAATACGCCGCGGTGCAGAAAGATCTCGAGCAGGAGCTCTCCCGGCTTCAAAAGCTCTACTCCGACAACGAGCCTGAAAAATCCGGGAAGAAGGCAAAAAACAATACGAGGGGTCTCAAGCGCAAGGCGAAACAAGTCAAGCTGCAGAAGGTCCTGCACCTCGAGAAGCCGGGGGCTCCCCTGCCGAAGGATCTCGATCCCTCGGCCAAGCCGCTGACGGTTGGAGCCTGGTGCTCGCCTGAATCCGGCGACGGGGTCCTGATCGCCCATGGCGGCGAGTCCACCGGCTACAGCCTCTACCTCGCCGGCGGCAAGGCCCGCTTCGCCGTTCGAAGCGGCGGAGAGCTCAAGGAGGTGGTTAGCGACGTGAAGATCGAGGCCGGCAAGCGAGTCCACATCGTGGGCACCCTCTCCGCCACAGGAAAGCTGGAGCTGCTGGTCAACGGAGTGGTCGCGGGCCGGGGCGCCGGGCACCTGCTGCCCAGCAAGCCCTTTGATGGACTGAGTGTCGGCAATGATGCCGGGTCCCTCGTGGCTGCTTACACGACCCCCACGGAGCTGAAGGGCACCCTCGAAGACATACGGATCTACTGGGGCATCCTGGACGCGAAGAGCCTGAAGCTCTGGGCCTCGAAATAAACACCAGAATTCCCCGGGAGACGAACATGTCGTCGGAGCCACTGACAGCTGAGCAGATCGAGCACTTCCACCGAGATGGTTACCTCATCGTTGAATCGATGTTTGACGTCGAAGAGATGGAGCTGCTCAAGCGGGCAGCGAAAGAAGATCGCGAGCTCGAGGCCCACTCCTACAGCAAGGGAGATGGTGAAGGCGGCAAGGTGCGCATGTCGTTGTGGAATCACCCGGGAGATGGGATCTACGGCATGTTCGCACGCTGCCGCCGAATCGTCGACGGCTCGGAGCAGCTCCTTGGCGAAGAGGTCTACCACTATCACTCCAAGATGATCATGAAGGACCCCAGGGTTGGCGGCGCCTGGGCCTGGCACCAGGACTATGGCTACTGGTACCAGAACGGCTGCCTCTGGCCCCGCCTGGTGAGCGCCACGATAGCGGTCGATGGCGCCACCCCCGAGAACGGCTGCATGCAGTTCCTCAAGAGCTCCCACAGGCTCGGCCGGATCGACCACGAGCTCGCCGGTGACCAGGCCGGCGCCGATATGGAACGCGTCAACGAGGCCATCGAACGCGGAGAGGTTGTCCACTGCGAGATGAAGCCGGGCGATGTCTGTTTCTTTCACTGCAACCTCCTTCATCGTTCAGACCAGAACCGCTCGGAAAACCCGCGCTGGGCCATGATCTGCTGCTACAACGCGGCCTCCAACGACCCCTACAAGGACTCTCACCATCCGCGCTATACACCGCTTTCCAAGGTGGACGATTCAAAGATCAAGGAGGTCGGGGTCAAGCGCTTCAGTGATGATGAATCCGATGTCGCCTGGCTTGATGACCAGGAAGACCAGAGCGCCAGGAGTCTCGATTAGGAGCCCTGGAAGGGATTGCCAGGCGGCGTGGAGACAAGAGTCTGCCCCGCTTTACTTATCCTGCGGCAAGGTTAGACTACCCTGCCTCAATCCAGACCAGGAAAATTGCCACGATGGGCTCCACGGGAAACAATCCGGCTATAGAAGAATCGCTCCGGGCGGCTCTCGCTGATCGCATCCTCGTGCTCGATGGCGCCATGGGAACGATGATCCAGGCGCATGCGCTCACGGAGGATGACTTCCGGGGGAAACGCTTCAGCGACCACTCCCGCGAGCTCAAGGGCAACAATGACCTCCTCAGCCTGACCCGCGCGGATCTTATTGGCGACATCCACCGGGCCTTCCTCGAGGCGGGAGCGGACATCATTGAGACCAATACCTTCTCCAGCACCTCGATCGCACAGGCGGACTACGGGCTCGAGAGCCTGGCGAAGGAGCTCAACACCGCGGCCGCGGACCTTGCCCGCAAGGCCGCAGACAACTTCATGCAGACCAACCCCGGCCGCGAGTGCTTCGTCGCCGGGGCCCTGGGGCCCACCAACAGGACCGCCTCGCTCTCGCCGGACGTCGACGACCCGGCCTACAGGGCCGTGACCTTCGACCAGCTGGTCGAGGCGTACCGGAACCAGGCCGAGGGGCTCATCGAGGGAGGGGTTGACCTCCTGCTGGCCGAGACCACCTTCGACACCCTCAACCTGAAGGCCGCCATCTTCGCCTTCGAGGAGCTCTTCCGGGAGCGCGGCTCACGGCTGCCGGTGATGCTCTCGATCACCATCACCGATGCCTCGGGACGAACCCTGTCAGGCCAGACCGTCGAGGCCTGCTGGAACTCGATTCGCCATGCAAGGCCCCTGAGCGTCGGGATCAACTGCGCCCTTGGGGCCGCGGCGATGCGGCCCTACATCCGAGAGCTCTCACAGGTCGCCGATTGTCACCTGAGCTGCTACCCCAACGCCGGACTGCCCAACCCTCTCAGCGAGACGGGCTACGACGAAACGCCCGAAGACACCAGCAGCGCCCTCGGCGGCCTCGCCGGTGAGGGGCTTCTCAACATCGTGGGCGGCTGCTGCGGTACGACGCCGGAGCATATCCGCGCCATCGTCGAGAGAGTCAAGACCTGCGCGCCCCGCAAGCTGCCAAAGACAGCGGCCGCCACCCGGCTCAGCGGTCTCGAGCCTCTCAGGCTCGAAGGCGAGAGGGTCCCCCTGGTGATGGTTGGTGAGAGGACCAACGTCACCGGCTCGCCGCGCTTTCGCCGGCTGGTGCTCGAGGAAAACTTCGAGGAGGCCCTCTCCATTGCCCGGCAGCAGGTCGACAACGGGGCCAACGTGATCGACATCAACTTCGATGCGGCCCTGCTCGATTCCGAAGGCTCAATGACGCGCTTCCTCAACCTCATAGCCTCCGAGCCGGACCTGGCCAGGGTGCCGATCATGATCGACAGCTCCAGGTGGTCCGTTATCGAGGTCGGCCTTAAATGCGCCCAAGGGAAATGCATCGTCAACTCGATCAGCCTGAAGGAAGGCGAAGAGAGCTTCCTCGAACAGGCTCGCCTGTCGAGACAGTATGGAGCGGCCGTGGTCGTGATGGCCTTCGATGAATCCGGCCAGGCGACCGGCCTCGAAGACCGGATCAGCATCTGCGAGCGAGCCTACGGCCTGCTGACCCGGGAGGTCGGCTTCGACCCGGAAGACATCATCTTCGACCCGAACATCCTCACCGTCGCCACCGGCATTGCCGAGCACAACGACTACGCCATCAACTTCATCGAGGCTGTCCGGGGGATCAAGAAGCGCTGCCCCGGAGCCCGCACCAGCGGCGGGGTGAGCAATATCTCCTTCTCCTTCCGGGGCAACAACGTGGTCCGCGAGGCGATGCATTCGGCCTTCCTCTTTCACGCCATCGAGGCCGGTCTCGACCTGGCGATCGTGAACGCCGGCATGCTGGAGGTCTACGAGGAGATCGATGCGAAGCTGCTCGAGCTTGTCGAGGACGTCCTCTTCAACCGGCGCGAGGACTCCACCGAGCGCCTGGTCGAGTACGCGGCCGGACTGGAAGACCCTGGACGGAAAAAAGAAAACGACGACGGCAGGCTCGCCTGGCGCGAGCAGGATGTCTCCGGGCGGCTGAGCCACTCCCTGGTAAACGGCATCACAGACTTCATCGAGAGCGACACGGAGGAGGCGCGCCAGCTCTTCGGCCGGCCCCTGGAGGTCATCGAAGGACCGCTGATGGACGGCATGACGATCGTCGGTGACCTCTTCGGTGAAGGAAAGATGTTTCTCCCGCAGGTCGTCAAGAGCGCCCGGGTCATGAAGAAGGCCGTGGCCTGGCTCCAGCCCTTCATGGAAGAAGAGAAGAGCTCAGGAAGAAGCGCCAAAGGCCGCATCGTGATGGCCACGGTGCGAGGAGACGTCCATGATATCGGCAAGAACATTGTGGGTGTCGTCCTGGGCTGCAACAATTGGGACGTCGTCGACCTGGGCGTCATGACGCCTTGTGAAAAAATCCTTGAGACAGCGCGAGAGCTCAACGCGGACCTGATCGGATTGAGCGGCCTCATCACTCCCTCGCTCGACGAGATGGCGGTGGTGGCATCAGAGCTGGAACAGGCCGGCTTCTCGACACCCCTGCTGATCGGCGGAGCGACAACAAGCAAAGCGCATACAGCCATCAAGATCGCACCCCGGTACTCGCACCCCGTGGTCCACGTGCTGGACGCATCGAGAGCCGTCGGGGTTTGCGCCACCCTGCGCCCCGATGGCAGGAACAGGAGCGCCTTCATCGAGGAGAACCTGGAGGCGCAGGACAAGGCGCGCAGGCAATACGAGAGCGCGCAATCGAAGCCCGCCTCGATCCTCGACCTCGCCGAGGCCCGGCGGCTGGGCTTCCAGAGCGACTGGGATGCCAGGGAGCTCTCGGCGCCATCGAGAACGGGCATCGAGGTTCTGGAGAGCTTCCCGTTGGAGGACATCGTGCCCTACATCGACTGGTCACCGTTCTTCGCGGCCTGGGAGCTCTCGGGACAATTCCCGAAGGTGCTCAAGGACCCGATCGTCGGTGAACAGGCCCGCGGCCTGCACGACGATGCCCTCGGCCTGCTGGAAACCATCGTCTCGAAGAAGCTTCTCGAGGCCCGGGCCGTCACCGGCTTCTTCGCGGCCAACTCCCGCGGAGATGACGTTCAGCTCTACGCCGATGCCGAGCAGAAAGAGACCCTCGCCACCCTTCATTTCCTCCGTCAGCAGCACCAGCGCGACAGGAGCAGGCCTCAGTATTGCCTCGCCGATTTTGTCGCTCCCGCCTCGAGCGGCAAGGTGGACCATATCGGAGCCTTCGCGCTGTCTACAGGCTTCGGCCTCGATGAAATCTGCGCCCGATTCGAGGCCGACAACGACGACTACAACTCCATCATGGCTAAGGCCCTGGCGGACCGGCTGGCCGAGGCCTTCGCCGAGCTCCTGCATCGCAGGGCGCGGGAGAACCTGGGCTACGGCGCCGACGAGGAGTTGAGCTGCGAGGACCTGATCGCCGAGCGCTACCGCGGAATACGGCCCGCCCCGGGCTACCCGGCCTGCCCGGATCATACCGAGAAACCGACAATCTGGGAGCTCCTCAAGGTCAGGGAGAACACCGGCATCGAGCTCACCGAGAGCTGTGCCATGTACCCCGCCGCGGCGGTCAGCGGGCTCTACCTCGGACATCCCGAGAGCAGGTATTTCGCCGTTGGAAGGATCGACAGGGACCAGGTGCTTGACTATGCGGAGAGAAAGGGCCTGGCCCCCTCCGAGATCGAGAGATGGCTGGCGCAGAACCTGACCTACGACCCGGACTGAGACACTCCCGCGCGGCGGCGCGGGAACGGTTCAGGAGTCTTCGCCGCTCAGGCTGGAGCCGGCGAGATGAATCACGCGATAGAGATCCTTCAGCTCGCCAACGCCGGCAATCATGTCCTTGACCGTACCGCCGGTCTGGAAATTGATCAGCGCCTTGGAAAGATAGGGCGCCACATCCAGAACCGTCAGGCGCTCACGGAGAATCTCGCTTTCGGCCAGGCGCTCCTCGAGGCCGCCGCGGCTGTTGGTGCAGATCAGCTCATCGAGAGCCGAGTCCGCAAGCCGCTCATCGAAGCGACCGCTCGTAGCGCTGTCAAAACCGTAGAAGTGCGTCACCAGCCCGATCACCTTCTTGGCACCCTTCTCCTTGGCCGCCTTGGCCGCCTGGAACATGGTCGAACCCGAACGCATCATGTCATCGAGGATAACACCGACGGTTCCATCGACCTCTCCCACGAAGTCGAGGACCTGCTTCTCGTCAACCGAACCTCTCACCCGCAGCTGGTGGACAGCGGCCTGGCCGGCCACCCACTCAGGGCTCATGTTCTTGAAGAGCTCCTCGCGCATGCGAACGCCGCCATCATCAGGAGAGATCAGGACGAATTTATCGCCCTGCGCGATAAAACGATGGTTGAGATAGTCACTGAACAGCGGCTCCATCTTCAGGTGGTCGAAACTGTCGAAGGCGATCTCTATCTGCTCTGCGTGCAGCGAGGTGACGATGATATGATTCATGCCGCGGCGGATGAGGTCATCGGCCACATCGCGAACCGTGATCGGCTCCCGACGGGCGTGGGTCTTGTCCTGGGCCTGGTACCAGAGGCAGGGAACCACGAAGTTGATCTGTCGTACCTTGCAGGTTCGCTTCAGCGTTGAGAGGATCTTGAGCGCGTTGGCGAGCGAGACATCAGGGTCTTCGCCATAGCCTACGGTGGCGATAACGTAGACATGCTTGCCGCGCAGGTTCTCCTTCACGACAGCCTTCTTCTCGCCATCGCCGAAGGTCAGGATCTCCACCGGCACCAGGGGCTTCCCCAGGATCCTGGCCATCGAATTGGCCAGCTTGTCATCGGGACGAACGGACACGAGCGAGAAGGCATCTCTCGCCCTGCGCTCCATATCCCGCTTGAGCTCATCGCGGACACGATCCTCTATGAACTGCTCCAGCCAGGAACGGAACTGGGGGTCACCCTGTAGACTTTCAAATTCCATCTGTCCGACTCGTTCTTGTGAACTGCATTCTCAGCGGAACCAATACAGAAAAGCTCAGGCTAAGAATGAACTTATACCAGTTCTTTATTCGCTGGCAAGGACTGTCGTCAACAGATGTTGGCGGAAGTTTTTCTTGCTGTGGGGCGGTTTGTCTCTTCTGATGGTTGACCGTAGCAGATAAACGAGGAGTCATTGGTGAGATGGCTCCTGGGTCATTTTTCGCCGACCCTGGTGGCGGCGAAGATTCCGGTCGGAAGGCCGGTGGTTTCAAAAGTGAAGAGAGGAGCAGTCATGGAATTAGAGGTGGTATTTTTGGAGGATCCGGCTTGCAGTTGGTGCTGGGCTTTTCAACCCGTTGAGACGACCTTTCTCTTCGAGTGGGGTGAGCAATTGCGCTGGCGCATGGTCATGGCTGGACTTCGAGACCATCCCGTTCCGGACCCGAGCCTGGTCATCCGTCACTGGCAAACCGCCGCGGACGTCTCCGGCATGCCGTTTGAGCCGGACATCTGGAATTCCCACATCCTGGAGAGCACCTTTGTCTCCTGCAGGGCCGTCAAGGCTGTTGCCGTACGAAGCGACGAGGCCGCCCGCAGGCTCCTGCGTCGAATCCGCGAGGCCTTCTACGTCGAGCAGCAGAAGATCGATGACCTCGAGCTTCTCTTCTCGCTCGCCGAAGAGCTTGGACTCAGCTCCGAGGACATGACCGAACAGCTCTCCAACGGCCGGGCCGATGCGCTGTTCAGCGCCGACCGTGAAGACGGCAGCCGCTACGGCTTCGGCTTCCCGACGATCGTCATCCGCCGCCCCACCATGGAAGAGCCCAAGGTCCTGCAGGGGTCGGTACCCTACCGCGACCTCCTCGACGGCCTCTACGCGGTGGGCGTCGATCACAAATCGCGCAAGCGGTTTCGCGGAACCGACAGCGACTGGCGCCGCCTGCTTAAGCTCCAGCCCCGGATCACCATGGCCGAGCTTCGGATGGTGACCAACATGAAACCCGCGAGCATAGAAAGCCGCCTCAAGACGATGGGGATCGTAAGGGAAGGGCCCTTCTACTGCCTGCCCCTGGATAAACGCCAGGAACAGGTCCTGATCCCCGAAGAGCTGAGCTTCTAATTCTCCTCCGACGGCCGCTCGATCGCCGGTCTTCCAGGGCCGGTCTTCCAGGGATTGTCCGCGAGGGCATCCCTGACAGCCTGCTCGTTCTCTTCGACGCCGCGGTCACCCTCCTGCGAGGCGGCATCGGTGAAGGTGCCGCCCGGGTAGAAGGTTCCGCGGGCGGAGGTATAGGCTTCGCCCCGCAGGTGCGCGAGGGGATTGTGCCCGAGACGCTCACGCCGCGCCTGGCGCAGCGCCCCGATGTCAACCTCAGCGACAACGATCTTTTCTCCCGGTCCCGGATCCGCCTGCGAGAGAATCCGTCCATCGTAGTCGACGACCATGCTCCCTCCAGGCCATGAAAAGGGTGGATAGTTCTCGAGGCTTGCCCCCTGGTTCGAGGCGACCACGTAGGCCAGGTTCTCGATAGCCCGGCTGCGGTTGATCACTGTCCACCAGTCCATAGGAGGGGTGGCGCCCCAGGGATCCATGTAGGCCGAGACCCTCACCAGCAGCTCCGCCCCGCCCAGCGCCAGCTCGCGGATCGCCTCTGGAAAAAGCCAGTCGTAGCAGATGGCGCAGCCGATGTTGCCGATCTCGGTACGGGCGACCGGGAACAGCTCATCCTTGTACCCCGGCAGGTCATGAGGGCTGGCATGGACCTCCCAGGGCAGCCAGGGGTTCACCTTACGGTATTTGTAGAGAAGCCCCTCAGGGCCCACCAGGCAGGTCGTATTGAAAACCACCCCCGGCCAATCCGGATCGCGCTCGATGAAGCTGCCTGTCTGGATATAGATACCCAGCTCCCTGGCTTTTTTCTCGTAGCGGTCGGTATGCTCACAGGGCAGCTCGACGGCCAGCTTCTCTCTCAATTCCCGAGCCGTCGGATAGACCGGAGCCGCGTGGGCAAACTCGGGGAAGACCACCAGGCGAACCGGGAAGAAGGGCTTGTAGCCCATGACCGCGGAATCGATCATGGCCAGCATCCGGTCGACCCGCGAGGAGATCTCGCTACGGTCCCGGGGACAGGGGAAATCCGTCTGGCAGGTAGCCACTGCGTACTTCATCTGGAGACTCTCCGGGCTTGCTGAAAACCGGTAAACGACAGACCAGCATAGATATTGCCCTTACAGATCTCAGCGTCAAGTCGTCAGTATTCAATTCAGCGCCATCGGGAAGGCCTCGAACGCCCAGCCACGACCTATTTTGGCAAGAAACTCGTCATCCACCGGGATACTCGGTAAAATGGACGGTCCGACGATCGCCAGCGTCGTTCGGTTGCAGGGTTTTTTCCTGGCGAAACATCCGGCTCTTAAAAACGCCCCGGACGAATCCTTCAGCCCCGGGCGGCAAATTCACTGAGAGAACATTCGAAATGTCTGAAGTCAAACGTCCGCTCCTCTGCCTCCTGGCCGCCTGCTGGCTGCTCTTTGCCGCGAGGCTCAATGCCCAGGTCGTCATCAACGAAATCCACTACGAACCGGGAAACAAGACTGCCGCCGAAGAATTCATCGAGCTGCACAACGCATCCGAGGCGCCAGTTGATCTCTCCGGCTGGTACTTCTCCAATGGAATCACCTTCACCTTTCCCGATGGCACCCTCCTGCCGGCCGGGGGCTATCTCGTGGTCGCCGAGGATCCGGCTGTCCTGGCTGACGACCTGGCCTTCGAGGGCGCCAGCGGCCCGTGGGAGGGGCGGCTTGACAACGGCGGGGAGACACTGACCCTGCGCGATGCGACAGGCGCCCGGGTCGACGAGGTGGACTACCAGGCCGGCTTTCCCTGGCCGCTGGCCGCGCAGGGCAAGGGCAGTTCCATGGAGCTGCTCCACCCCGGCAGCGACAACAACCTGGCCGGAAGCTGGAGAGCCTCGGGACTCATCGAGCGCCCCTTTACCAAGCGTGTCTATTTCCTCCGGGGACAGAGCGAGGGCTGGCGCTACAGGCCGGGCACCTCAGAAGCCTCCGATCCTCCGCAGCGCTGGCGTGAAGACGACTTCCCCCTGGACAAGACCTGGCTACAGGCGCAGGCCGGCATCGGATTCGGCGATGGCGACGACAACACGGAGCTCGTCGATATGCGGCGATCCTACACCTCGATCTACATGCGCCACACCTTCACCATCGACGATGCGGACAGCATCCCCGACGCCCTGGTTCTCAACCAGTACATCGATGACGGAGCTGTCGTCTGGATCAACGGGACCGAGGTGCTGCGCTACAATATGGAAGAGGGCGAGCTGGCCTTCGATGACGACGCCCGCGGCGGACGAGAGGCGCGCTGGCTCCCGGTGACTCTGCCGAACCCGGCGGCCTATCTCAGGCAGGGAGAAAACCTGGTCGCCATCCACGGCTTCAACACCTCGCTGAACAGCTCCGACGTCTCCCTGGATTTTGAGCTCTATTCTCCGGGCACCGAGGACGAAGACCCCAACGCGCTTCTGCCGCCGAGCCCCGGCGCGCGCAATACCGTCTTCTCAGCCAACCCCGGACCGCTGGTCCGCCAGGTTGAGCACAGTCCGGGGCAGCCGGCAGCCGGAGAGGCGCTGGTGGTGACCGCCAAGATTACCGACCCGGAGGGCCTCGCCGCGGTCAGCCTGCAATACCAGGTCGTCCAGCCCGGCAATTACATCCCGGCCTTTCTCGCCCACCCGCACAATATACTCATCTCGCAGCCGACCCGGGCGCACGAGCCAAACCCGGATTTCGAAGATCCGGCCAACTGGACCACGCTGCAGATGTCCGACGATGGCCGCGACGGAGATGAGACCGGCGGAGACGGCATCTATTCCGTCCTCGTTCCCGGCCAGGGCAACCGGACACTGCTTCGCTACCGGATCACCGCCAGCGACACCGCCGATGCCCAGGTCACCGTACCCTACAAAGATGACCCCTCGCTCAATTTTGCCGCCTTCTTCTACAACGGGGTCCCGGCCTATACCGCCTCCCGAACATCCGTTCATCCCGAGGGCGTCGGCCACACCTACAGCGCCGAGGAGATGGCCGCCCTGCCGGTCTACACGCTCATCACCCTCGGCACCGACATGACCCACTGCATCGGCTACTCGGGCAGCTTCCAGATCCCCAAGTCAAACGAGCCGGCGCGTGACCACTTCAACTGGGAGGGGGCCTTCGTCTACGATGGAGAGGTCTACGACCACGTCAGGTACAGGCTGCGCCAGGCCAACGACCGCTACGGCGGCAGCGGCAAGCGCTCGATGCGAATCCGCTTTCCGAAGGGAAGCTACCTGAAGGCCCGCGACAACTACGGCAAACGCTACCCAACCCGCTGGAGGACCATCAACACCGGCAAGATGTTCGACAATAAGCGGGTCGGCAATTTCGGCGTCAGCGAGTCCATAAACTCCCTCCTGTGGAACATGGTCGGGGTACCCGCCCCCCACTTCAACACCTTCCACTTCAGGGTCATCGCCGGAGAAGATGAAGTTCCAGCCGGCAGCTATAGCCAATACCTCGGCGACTTCTGGGGCATGTTCGTTGGAATCGAAGACTACGATCCGCGTTTCCTCGATGCCCACGGGCTCGAAGACGGAAATCTCTACAAGCTCAAGGATGGCCAGTTCAACGGCAACGACCTGCGTCGCAACCAGGGCCGCTACGCCATCACCACCGATGCCGACTTCCAGAACATCCGGCGCAACCTGCGGCCCCAGCGCAACGCCGAGTGGCTCGATGCGCACGTCAACTACGACAGGTGGTATCCCTACCATGCCGTCGTCGAGGGGATCCGCCATTATGATTTCCGCCCGGCCGACTCGCATTCCAAGAACCGAGCCTGGTATTTTGAGCCTGACGATCGGAGCAATTTCGGTCGGCTCTGGACCATGCCCTGGGATTCCGACGCGAGCTGGGGACCGAACTGGAACAGCGGCGTGGACTATTCCAAGGATGCCATCTTCGGCAGTGGCGGAAAGGCCGAGTACAAGCAGAAGTACCGCAACTTCCTGCGCGAGTTCAGAGACCTCATCTGGACGGAGTCGGTCCTCAACCAGATGATCGACGACCTCGCCGAGAGAATCGAGATCTTCTCAATGGCCGACCGTGACCGCTGGCGCAACGGACCGACCCAGGCCGGCCGGCAGGACTTCGGAGCCCTCGCCACCAAGATCAACGACATGAAGCGCTTCGCCTTCATCGGCTGGAGCGGCTCTACCGGACCCAGCGTGCCCGCCGGCGGCAGGGCTCGCCATCTCGAGAATCTCGCCAACGCAGAAGGAGACCGGACCAGGATTCCCGCGACCCCGGCCGTTGTCTACGCCGGGCTTGAGAATTTCCCGGCCAACACCCTCCTCTTCAACACCCAGGCTTTCAACGATCCCCAGGATGACGCCTTCGCCGCGATGAAGTGGCGGCTTGGCGAGATCACTCCGGCCGAGGTTCCCTTCGATCCCGACGAGCCGCGCCGCTACGAATGGCCCTCCGCCTGGGAGCTCGAATCCGAGCAGTTCAGCCCCCTCTTGAGGCTGCCGCGCAGCGCCGTACAGGTCGGAAAAACCTACAGGGTGCGGCTCAAGGTCAAAGATGACACCCAGAAATGGAGCCACTGGTCCAACGCCGTCGAGTTCACCGTATCCGCCCCGACCGCCCTCGACCCGGTGCAGTCTTCGCTTCGAATAACCGAGCTCATGTTCAATCCCCAGGGAGATGAGGG
>CAUZHA010000014.1:0-59422 GCA_963579555.1 Planctomycetes bacterium UBA1146 | reverse complement strand
GTCCGGGCCATCGACCTCAGCGAGGCCCACTTCAGCAAGGGCATCGATTTTTCCTTCGCCGGCTCAGCGGTCGAAGAGCTTGCCGCGGGCGCCTATGTCCTGGTCGTCCGAAACAGGGCGGCCTTCGCCTCCCGCTACGACACCTCCAACATGCTCATCGCCGGGGAGTACTCCGGCCGGCTCTCCAATGGCGGAGAGCGGGTGGCCCTCTCCTTCGGCAGCGCTGAGACGATTCTCGATTTTGAATACGATGATGAGTGGTTCCCTGGAGCCGATGGCACGGGTCTCTCCATGGTCATCATCGATCCCCTGGCGCCGGTTGCGAGCTGGGCTGAGGCGGCATCCTGGCGCCTGAGCGGCTCCCCCAATGGTTCACCCGGAGGCGACGACAGCGTCCCCACTGGCGGCAGCCAGCTGCCTGGCGACCTCAGCCAGGATGGAAGCCTCAACATCACCGACGCGGTCGTTCACCTCGGCCAGCTATTCGGCGGGGCCCAGCGACCCCTGCCCTGCGCGGATGGCGTCTTTGGCCACCCCTCCAACCAGGCGCTGCTGGATGTCGATGGCGACCAGCAGTCCAACCTGACCGATGCCGTCTTCCTCTTGCTCTACCTCTTCAACAATGGAGCCCCCCCGGCCCTGGGAACCGAGTGCCTGCGGCTGGCGGACTGCCCCGATGCCTGCGCTCCCTGAGGTCCCGGCAGGAGCGGCCATCCGGGACCCGGGTAAGGTGAAGTCTCTATGGATTCGTTCCTGAAACGCCACTGGTTTCTCGTAGGAATCGCGGCCGCGGTCAGCTGCGGAAGCCTTCTTCCGGAAGGAGGCCAGGCCCTGCGTTCGAGCGGCTACGCCATACCGCTGCTTGTCGCCGCGGTCCTGGCGATCTCGGGCTTCACCCTCGACACCTCCAGGCTGCTGGTCCAGGCAAAGAACCTGCGGGCCATTCTCCTCACCCTCTGCACGACCTACGCTATGGCCCCCCTGCTGGCCTATGCCCTGGCAAGATCCTGGGGGCCTGCCCTGGATGGCGCGGGCTCCCGAGGCGCGCTCTTCCTCGAGGCGATGATGATTCTTGCCGCTCAGGCGGGAACCCTTGCCTCGGCCCTGGCGATGACGGCCATCGCCCGCGGCAACCAGGAGCTGGCGCTGCTGATCACCGTCCTGTCGAGCATACTCACCGCAATCCTGACGCCGCTCGTACTGGAGCTCGCGCTGGGAGAAATCGTCGACATCCCTATTGTCGACATCATGCTGAGAATGCTGGTGATCGTCGTGCTGCCGGTCTTTGTCGGACAGCTTGCAAGGAAGGCTCTCTGGAAACGCGCGGAAAAGGCGGTGGCCGTGGTGACGGTCCTGCCTCGATTGATTATCCTTTCCTTCCTCTATACCGGGTTCTCCGCGGCCACCGAGCACCTCCGCAATGCCCCCCTCCTCGCGCTGCGCTTCCTCGGAGCCTGCCTGTGCCTGCACCTGGCTCTCCTGCTCTGGACCGGGCTCTCTTCCCGCCTCCTGGGGCTGACCGCTGAGAACCGCACAGCCGTCATTCTCTGCGGCAGCCAGAAGACCCTTCCCAACGGTATAGATATCTGGACCCGTTTCTTCGGACAGAATCCTTACGGCGCCCTCCCCCTGGCGCTCTACCATGTGGTCCAGCTGCTTGTCGACACCCTGCTGCTGAAGCGGCTGGAGGCATCCAACAACGCCGCCGCCGACCAGGGCAGACAAGAGACCCCAGGCTAAATACCGATTGGGTGGATTACTTCTTCCGCTCAGCGTATTGCTCGCTGATCCTTCGGTAGTAGCTCCTGATAATCTCGAGATACTCCGAGGGAGCGGTCTTGGGATTGACCGACCCGATCGCCTCGCGAATCTTGGGAGGAAGGACTCCCCATTGCTTGCCCTTGCGGGTCCGGTTGGCCAGCTCGGCGGCTGAATTCTCGGGCTTCTGGCCATCGCCGGCATCGTTGTTGGGAACCTTGCCGGGCTGCTCCTGGCCATCCTTGCCCTTCGCCTTGCGGGCCTGCTCTTCCTTGGCCTGCTGCTCGGCTTCCTGCTGCTGGCGGGAAGATTTGACCTGGTCCTGGTTCTCGCGCGCGGCGCCCTGCTTCTGGCTCTTGGCCTGCTCTCCCTGCTGCTGATTGCCGCTGGATGGCTTCTGGCTCGGGGTCGGCTGTCCCCCGCCACTCTTGCTGCTTCGGCTGCACTCTTCGGCAATCTTGTCGATGAGCTGGCTCATCTTCTTGACGACAGCCCTCTGCTGGTTCTGAGTCGCGCCGCCCGTTTTCTTCTTCCCGAGGTCGTTCTGAATCTCTTCCAGCATGCGACGGATCTCATCGAGGTTCTGCTTGCCCTCTTTGATAACCTTGGCCTGCTGAGGATCACCCTTGGCCTCCCCGCCCTCACGCTCGGCCCGCGCTATCGGCAGGGCGAAAAACATGGCTGAGAAAAAGCCCGCGAAGATCATCCTGGTGAAACCGTTCATTGATCGCTCCTGGGAAATAACATTCCGTGCCCGGTAAAGCCCGCCTCCCCCGAACTGACACTGCAGGCTGCGGACACCTGCATACATCCTACTGCCCGCGGTATTGATGAACCAGCGTTTTCATCGGCCCGGGAGCGTCTGGAGCCGCCCCGTTACCGGAATCGAAAACGCGAGGAGGCCGGAAGTGTTTACCTTAATAACGCGTAAAACCGCTGAGAAGAGGCGATTTCTCTACTCATCCAGCTTGATCATGGCTTCGAGGTCGAGATCTTCCTCGTCTCCACGCACCAGGAGTAGAATGGCCGCATGTGGGACGATGAGGTAGGGCGTCCGCTCAAACTCTATCTCCACGGCGGCATTGCGCAGAAAAAGCGCCAGGTCTCCGATCTCAGCCTCCATGGGAACGTAGGTCGCCTTGGACTCGTGCAGCTTCCACGGCTCCTCGCCAAATTCAGAGGGGGCCTGGACAGGCGTTCCGGGACCAACCTCGACGATACGACCGCTCTGGACCTCCATCTTGTCCACGGCCGATTGGGGCAGCAGCAGACCCACGCGGGTACGGTCCTCCCCTTCCTGCGGAGTGACCAGGACCCTGTCCCCAACAACAACCAGTTTCTTACCCTTGGCTTCCATTGTCCCGCTGAACCTCAACTCGGTCTGCCGTCGAACTCTTGAATATACCTTCCCCGTCCCCATATTTCCAGCCGCACGAATCTCCTCCAGGGCAGATGGAGCAGGGTTTTGCTTCAAACCTCCGCGCCAGCATGTTATTTCCAGAAGGCCTTCCATTCGCAGCATGCCAGGAGATCCCTTAATCGATGAGCCCGAGCACAGAAAACAAGATCAACCTTGCCGTCATCGGCGCTGGCCTGGTGAGCGACTACCACCACGTTCCCGGAATCCGGCTCGACCCGCGGGCCAGGCTGGTGGCCGTCTGCGACACGGACGAAGCTCTCCTCGAGAAGCGCAAGCTCGACTGGCAGGTCGACAAGGTCACCTCCGACCCTGAAGAGATCTTCTCTGACGAGGATGTGGATGGAGTCATCATCGCCACGCCGAACTTCACCCACAAGGAGCTCGCGGTCTCGGCCGCGGTCAACGGCAAGCACATCCTGTGCGAAAAACCGCTCGGCCTGAATGCGGACGAGGTCGCCGCGATGTACGGCTCCGCGAAGGCCGGGGGGGTGGTTCACATGACCGCCTTCACCTATCGCTTCGCGCCGTCGATGCGCTACCTGAAGCACCTCGTTCAGAAAGGAGACCTTGGAACACCCAGGCATTTCCGCAGCCAGCGATTCCTGGATCTTCCCGAGACGAGCTGGGGGTGGCGCCAGTATAAGGACAAAGCGGGCGCCGGCGACCTGTTCGACATGACCATCCATCGCATCGACTTCGCCCAGGAGCTCCTGGGGCCCATCAAGAAAATCTGCGGTTCGGTCGCCCGGTTCGCCGAGAGAACCGAGACCGCTGACGGCTCCTCCTGTCCCCCCTCGGAGGTCGACGACTGGTCGGCGCTCATCGGGGATTTTGAATGCGGCGCCGTGGGGGTCTGGGAAGGCACCACGCTCGCCAAGGGCTACAACCGGGAAGGCTTCGGTCATGAATGGGCTGAGATCAACGGCTCAGATGCCTCCGCGGTCTACAGGCTGCACGAGCCGAACATCCTGTTGCTTGGACGCCATGGCGGAGACCTGGAGCCTGTCGAGGTGCCGCCGGAGTTCCTCAAACCTGAAGACAGCCCACGCGACCCAGGCGCTGGGGAGCCGGCAACGGTATTCCGTTACGACCTGGCCTGGGAGTTCATCTCGGCCATCCAGGATGATCGCGATGCCGTCCCCAGCTTCTGGGATGGCTGGAGCGCGCAGGTCATAGCTGATGCGGCCCTGACCTCGAGAGAGGAAGGACGCTGGGTCGACATCGAACAGCCTCCCCGCTGATCCGCTCAGCCGCCTCTGGCCGGCTGGGTAAACTCCATCGGAATGCCATCCGGGTCGAGAAAATACACCATCCGGTTGCCGGCATTCGGGCCGCCCTCGACCGTCATCGCCTCGGAGAGGAAGCGAACTCCCAGCTCGCTCAGCCGGGCAATCTCAGCCTCGATGTCATCCACCACGTAACAGAGATGGGCGCTGCCGGTATCACAGGTCCGGGGCGCCTCCGGCTGTCCGGCGGCGGCCAGGTACTGGATGAGCTCGAGGCCCTGCCCGTAACCGCTCAAATGGATGATCCGCATACGAACGCCCTCGAGCGTCGTAACGGTCTCAGCGAAAGGACCTTCGACCGTACGGTCATTCAGAACCTCGAAGCCCAGCGCCCCTCGGTAAAAATCCAGGGACCGCTCCATATCGCTGACGGTGAAGGATACGTGGTGAACGGCAGTAATCATCGCGAGCTGAAACCTCCTGGAAGCTGAATTTTAACCCCGGTGAATCGGAGCATAACTCCACCGGACAGCGCCTGTCTACGCCGGGGTCGCCAGGGGGGCGAGACCCCAGGGCGACCTTCAGCTCGATGGGCTGGCGCAACCGGAGTAAGCCTAAAAAAAACTACGAAGCTGAATGAACCTAAGCGAAAGGATTCAAAAGGTTTACCCTGACAACAACCCGCAATTCCCGAGTTCTTTTACATCATGTAATTTGAAAACCTGTCAGGAAAAGTGTATAAAAAACCGTCACATTTCTTTTTAGGCCTTCCAGGCAGCAGATGTGGCTTCAGGCGGTATCTATTCGCTATGATGGGTGCTTAAACGCTGGCGATTTTATAATTGGCAGCCTTTCGCAAGGCAGGAAAAGACCTCATGGGACCCGGAATGGATCATCATCTTATTATCCGAGAGGAGAATGGTGACCGGACCTTTCCGCTGCCGGAAGGAAAAACGCACCTTGGGCGCGCAAGCTCCAATGAGATCAAGCTGCGTGAAAAAAGTGTGTCCAGGAGTCATTGCCTGATTGAACGAGATGGTGACCGGGTATTGATCTTCGACAATCGAACCGGCAACCCCACCCAGATCCAACGGCACGGCAAGCAACGCAGCAAGAAGGCCAACGGCAGGATTCTGCGTGACCAGGATGTTCTCTTCGTCGGACGCCTGGAGATCGTCTACCGCGGCTGCTCTGGCCCCAGGGCGGCCACCTCCTCGCAGCAGGGAGATGCCTCCCCGATACCCGGGGCGGTACCCGTAGATAGCCCCCAGGCCCCTATGCCTGCGGCCGATCCTGGCATTCAGCAGGCGGCGCCCTGGCAGCAGCCCGCGGCGGAACAACCCTATCCTCAGCAACCCGTCGAACCGTACCAGGGACAGCCGCAGCAGCAGCCGTATCCCGCGCAGCAAGGTCAGCCGCCACAGCAACCGTATCCCGCGCAACAGGAGCAGCCGCCACAGCAACCGTATCCCGCGCAGCAAGGTCAGCCGCCACAGCAGCCGTATCCCGCGCAGCAAGGTCAGCCGCCACAGCAGCCGTATCCCGCGCAGCAGGGTCAGCCGCCACAGCAACCGTATCCCGCGCAGCAAGGTCAGCCGCCACAGCAGCAACCGTATCCCGCGCAGCAACCCCCACAAAACTACCCGGCACCCGGCCAGCAGCCCGTCACCTTCAACCCCGCGCCAACCGAACCGGCTCCTGCGAAAGCCCAGAAGAAGATCAAGCGCCGCAAACGCAAGATGGTCGCCCCGAAGCCAAAGACAACCAGCCCGACTCTCGCAGTTACGGCAAAATCCGGCGGCAATCCCGGAGTCAACCTGGCCATTGGAGCCGGCATCCTGATCCTGCTGCTGATTGTCATCTCTGTCATTTCCAAGCGCATGACCAATGAGAGCGCCCAGATAGTCCAACGACAGCGATCAGCGGCGGAGAAGCGGCTGACGGAACGCGAGGCCGCCCTGAAGGGCCGCCTCAACAATACGAATGTCCAGATTGCGAAACTGCAGCAGATGCTTGCAGCCCTGGAACAAGCCAAGCAGACAACGCCCTCACCCTCGGGCGAAAATCGGGAGACGCCTGGCCGCCCGGAAACCCCGGAGGAGCTCGCCTCCGCGGCCCCCTCCGACGCGCCTGTCACCCCGAACCCCGGCAACGGCAATATTGCTGAGACCCGGGAGCTGATAGCCTCCCTGATCAAGGAACGCGACAACCTGCAGAATCAATACGGCGGGCTCACTGGCGGAACAGACACGTCAAAGATTGAGGCCTCGATCGCCAGGCGCACCGTCGTGATGAACGAAAACGGTAACCGGATTCTCAATGTCGAAGATGACGAGGATTCGCGGGCAACCGCCGTAGCCAAGATCCCGCAAAAAGTAGAGCTGTCGAAGAAAGACTATGCCGCCCTGATCGAACGACTCAAAGAGACCGTCGGTAATTACGGCCTGCCTGTGGCGAGCCCGGCTGATCTCGATCCCGACCTCACCGAGCTGCTCAGGGCAACCGGCAAAGATGGAGCCAGGGGGCTGGTAGAGGTCTACGCCTACTCGAGCACGCTTCACTCCAAGATGGAAAAAACGACGTCCTTCCTGAAAAGACGCATCAAGGCCCTGACGGACAATGCCTACAAAATCAACAAGGACAAGTACAAGGGCGACGGCGGCTATTATGGCGGCCGGCACAATCATTACCTCGAACAGCTGCAGCGCCTGCTGGAATTATCGGAGAAAAAGATCGAGATCAAGAAAAGCCAGAAGGGTCGGTTGGCCGCATTCCAGGATGCCCTTGGGTCTGGTTTTGAACGATTGACCTCAGCAGAATCGACGAAACACCTCACCTCCGTCTATTCGAAGAGCAAAGATACGGATCTGCAGCGCAAAATGGTTGGGGCTTTCTCAAAAGGGAACACGTTACAGGCTGTGCCAGCCCTTATCAAAAGCCTCTCAAGCCCGGATCAGGAGCTTAAAGGACTTGTAAAATCAGCACTTACGTCAATTACTGGAGTCAATCTCGGAGACAATAAGAAGATCTGGGATGCCTGGTGGAAAGAAAACAGCGATAGCGAAACAAATTGATACTTTCTGGTGTTTTTCTCGACACTTTTGAGATCTCACGGTAAAGTGTCGTGGTATCCATCACTTTTTTAAACCCTAACTTTTATCTGAACTTTTCAGGAACCTTTTGAAGGGAGCTTTGAAATGCTTAGAAAACTGACTGTAGCAGCTGTTGCAGTTCTGCTGACCACAGGTGCCCTACACGCTCAGAACGTAGCTTACAAGACTGTTACCGGTGCACAGGTCCAGCTGAACGTTGACAAGATGATGTCGAAGATCAACTGGAGCAAAGATTTCAGCCAGCTCAAGAAACAGGCCCAGGCTGAGAGAAAGATGATCTTCTGGGTCGATATCGTCGGTGATATCAATGGCGGATTGTGAAGTGCCGGCCACTCCCTGAGAGCCGTGACGCTCTCTAACGACAGAGTCATTAACCAGATCAACACCGCGTTCGTCTCCGGCTGGCAGAACATCAAGGGCAAGAAGAGCTATGCGGGCGTATCCAATACCCACATGCCCTCCAACGCCGCCAAGAACATCAACACCTGCTCCGGCGGCCGTAACATTCAGATGTACTTCATGACGCCCGATGCCCGTGTTGTACACTGCCTGCCTGGCTTCTGGAGTCCCCAGGACTTCTATACGCAGGCTGGATTCGCCGTCAAACTCGGCAACCTCGCCTTCAACAAGAGCATCTCGAACGCTGACCGTAATGAGAAGTTCCTCGACATGCACCTGCAGAAGGCCCACGGCCACAACTACGGCCTGGTTGAGGGCGCCCAGTTGCAGGGGTTTGATGTCAAGTACGTCAAGAACAACACCTCGGACTTCACCCGTGGCAACAAGGGTTTCGTCAAAGGTGGCGTCAAGCTCGTCGACCAGGTCATCCATGAACGCATGGCGGCCCGTCCCTTTGTTCCTTTCGAAAAGTTCGACGCGCATGAGTTCACCAAGCTCGGCATCAAGCGTTACAAGTACGACTTCGGACTGTCCGGAAAATACGGCAACACGGCCAAGAAGAAGTAATTCTTCCAGCCGAATCCGAACGTGAAAGAGAGGCGAAGCTTTCCAGCTTCGCCTCTCTTTTTTTGTACCCGCTACACGACGACCTCAGTGGGCAGTCCACCCGCCGTCGACGAACAGGGTCGTTCCAGTGACGTAGCTCGAGGCCTCGCTGGCCAGGAAGATTGCCGCTCCCTGGATCTCGCCCATCTCCCCCCACCGGGCCATCGGCACCTCGCCGAGAATAAATCGCTCGGTCTCGGGCTGGCCTACAATCGGTTCGTTCATTGGTGTCAGGAACGGGCCGGGGCAGATCGCGTTGGCGGTGATCCCCTCCTCGGCCCACTCGAGCGCGAGGACACGCGTCATCTGCGCGACCGCGCCCTTGCTCGAGGCATAGGGCGTGCGGCCCGGGACCCCCACCACGCTCAGCGTGCTCCCCATGTTGATCACTCGCCCGTAGCCGCCCGCCCGCATGTGAGAGATCGCCGCCCTGCAGCAGAGCCAGGGGCCGCGAACATTGACACTCATCACCTGTTCAAACTCTTCCAGCGACAATTCCTCGATCGGGTTGCGGATATTGATTCCGGCGTTGTTGATGAGAATATCAAGGCGCCCCAGCTTCGAAACGGTCGCCTCAATAAGAGCATCCACCTCTTCCGGCTCCGTTACGTCACAACGAACACCGAGGGTCCGCCTGCCTGTCTCCTCCCCCAGGAGGGCCGCCTCGCCCTCGGCCTCTTCACCGTTGCGGCTGCAAAGAGCGACATCGGCTCCTGCAGAGGCAAGCCCCTCGGCCATGCTGCGCCCCAGGCCCTTGGTGCCTCCGGTAACAAGCGCCACCTTTCCATCCAGACGAAAGAGATCCATTACGGGCATTTGTTCATTCCTCAAGCCAAGTTAAACTGTAAGCGGCAGCATAGCACGCCGGCGATGAAGCGGGCATGCGCGAATGAACGGCCATGGAAAACCTGTAAATGAACACGCGAGAAAAACCGTCACGAAGACTTCGCCGTCTTCTCGAGGAGCCCGGGATCATCCGATCGATGGGCGCCCACGATGTTCTAACCGCGCTGTTGATCGAACGCGCCGGCTTCGAGACGGTCTTCCTTGGCGGCTTCGGCGCCAGCGCCAGCCTCCGCGGCCTCCCCGACCTGAATTTCCTCGAGCTCGAGGAAATGACCAGGGCCGTCGAGCGTATGGCCCGGCGGATCTCAATACCCCTGATCGCCGATGGAGACACCGGCTACGGAGGGCCGGCGGAGGTCAGGCTGTGCGTTCGATCCTTCGAGGATGCGGGTGCCGCGGGAATCCTCCTCGAAGACCAGGTTTCTCCGAAACGCTGCGGCCACTTCGATGGCAACGCGGTCATCCCCGCTGGCGAGATGACCGCCAAGCTCGAGGCCGCCCTCGATGCCCGCCAGGACGAGGATTTCGTGATCTTCGCACGGACCGATGCGCGCCAGGGCGAAGGCATCGACGCAGCCATCGAGAGAATCAACCTCTACTGCTCGACTGGGGCCGACGTCGCCTTCGTCGAGGCCCCCCAGTCAAAAGAAGAGCTGGTCGCGATTGCCGAGAGGGTTCATTACCCGAAGTTCGCCAACATGCTCTCCTTCGGCAAGACTCCCTTGCTGACAGCCTCGGAGCTCGAAGAGCTGGGCTTCAAGTTCGTGGTCGCACCGATCGAGACGCTGCTGGTGGCGGCGCGGGCTATCGAATCGCTGGCGGAAACCTTCCTGCGAGATGGAAGCGCGACGGCGCGCAAGGAGGAGATGATGGATTTCGAGGAGCTGAAGGAGGTGCTTGAGCTCGAGAAATATCTTCGGCTGCGGGAGGAAGAGACGCCCGAGAAGTGAGAGCTCAGTCCTTCCAGCCCAGGATCTCATCGATGGTCCCGATCGCCACCGGGTGGTAGCCCGGACGGGCCCGGGCGTAGATCTCTTGAGCCCGCCTGAGACCGCCGGGAGTCTTCGCCAGCTCCCTGTAGAGCGGGCTGAGAAACTTTCGCCTGCCGACACTGACGAGAAAGGATTCGAGAGGCTTCATCACCGGACTGTAGCCGGCGGGGAGAGCGGCCAGGAACCACTGGCAGAGAATCTCCGAGTTCTTCGACGCGGTGAGCCCGAACACCCGGTCCAGGTCCGCCAGGCGGTCAGCCGGCAGGTCGGCTGGAAGGTGACGCAGAAAGTGGAGCCACTCGTGCGTCGTCCAGCCGTCGGTCTTCAGAACCTCAGCTCCAAGGCCGGCGGAAAAATACCCTGCGGCCGCGGCCGCCTTCCTGAGCGCCTCCGAACGCACCAGGGGGAGGTTGGCCGGCAGGCCCGGGCCGTAGACCCATTCATCAATCCTCAGCCTCTTCGCCAGGGCCCGATCTCCCGCCAGCAGACCCTGGTCGAGAAAAGCCAGGAAGCCCTCGGTGGTCATGGGCTGGAAGGAAAACCGGTCAAAATAGGAGCGTAGAAAGGTATCCCAGCGCTCACGGCCAAAGGCTCCCTCCAGCATCCTCAGGAAAAGGTAGCCCTTCTCGTAGGCGACATCCGTCATGCCATCATCGGGATCGCGGCCACGCAGATCGAGCTTCAAGTGCGTATCCGCCGGGTGCAGCTCCTGGATCGTCTTGCTGAGCTCATCGAGCCCCAGTCGGGCCAGCATCTCATCGTATTCTTTGCCGTAGAGCCGCTCCATAATCCGGTGCTCCAGGTAGACCGTAAAGCCCTCGTTGAGCCAGAAGTCATCCCAGGTGGCGTTGGTAACCAGGTTCCCGGACCAGGAGTGGGCCAGCTCGTGGGCGACGAGAGCAACCAGCGAACGATCTCCCGCCAGGATGGTCGGCGTAGCGAAGGTAAGCCGAGGGTTTTCCATGCCGCCAAAGGGAAAGCTCGGCGGCAGCACGAGGATATCGTAGCGCCCCCAGCGGTAAGGCCCGAAGAGCTCCTCACAGGCCTCCATCATCTTCTCGGTATCAGCAAACTCCCAGGCCGCGCTCTCGACCACAGCCGGCTCGGCATAAACGCCGGAGCGCCTGCCCAGAGGCCTGAAGACGAGGTCGCCGACCGCCAGGGCCATCAGGTACGATGGGATGGCCTGGGGCATCTCAAAGAGAAAACGTTTTCTGCCGCCAGGCAGCTCTTTCGGATCCCCTTTCCGACCGGCGCTCATCACCGCCGAGAGCGAACCGGGAACCTCGACCGCGGCGGTATAGGTGAACCTGACCGCCGGGGTGTCCTGACAGGGAAGCCAGGTTCGCGCCAGGATCGCCTGCGATTGAGTAAAGAGAAAGGGCTCCTTCTTGCCGGCGGTCTGCCGGGCGGCAAGCCACTGCAGGGCATCCGCCTCTCCCGTGGTCTCATACGCTATCAACACCTCCCTCGTCCCCGGCTCGATAGGCACGAGCAGGGACTGGCCCAGGAGAGGCTTCTGCTCTCCAAGTAAAAAGCTTCCCTCAGAGATGCGGCCATCCTCGAGAAGCTGAACCCGCCTGATCGTCAGCCCCCGGGTGTCGAGCCGCAGCTCGCGGGCACCAGCCGGATTCCTGATCCGCCAGGCGGCCTCTCCCTTGATCGTCCTGGTCTCAAAATCGACATCGAGAAGCAGGGTTAGATGGGTGACGGAGACCTCCGCAGGCCTAGAGAAAGAGTGCGGATCTTTCACCGGGAAACCTGCCGGACCCGTCGGCTGGCGGCCAGCGCATCCTGACGCGAGCACGAGACCGCAGATCAAAAGAAACGGCGCGCAGAGGTGCCCCTGAAGGGACTGTTTCGGTACGTCCATCCCGGCCTGCGAGGTAGTCGAGAAATTCATTCGTAGCCCTTTACCAATAAACTCTTGCCGCGCCAGTTGCTACCCTGTCGTGACGCACATCGAGGGGCTGCCCCCCGGATCCCTGCTATAGCAGTGACACTATACTGAACACACGGGAGAAGACCAATGCGGTCACAGGAATAGGGGCATGGCTGAAACCTACCTCGGAATAGATATCGGCGGTACAACCTGCGCGGTCTGCACCGCGGACCGGCGGGGCCGGCTGCTTGCATCCGCATCCTTCACGACCGGCAAAGGCGCGCTCGGCTGGAAAGAAACCGTTGGCCTGCTGCTGGAGGAGGCCGGCAGGCAGGCCGCGGCGGGGGGAGACTCGGGTCCACAGGCTGTCGGCATCTCCTGCGGTTCGCCGATGGACCGGGAGGCCGGCCTGATCCAGGAGCCTGCGAACCTCCCGGGCTGGCACGACGTCCCCATCGTGAACCTCTTCAGCGAGGCCTTCCCCCGGGCGGCCATTCACCTCGAAAACGATGCCAATGCGGGCGCCCTGGCCGAGTATCACTTCGGCGCGGGAAAAAACGAGCCCGCCCGAAACCTGCTCTTCCTCACCTTCGGGACCGGCCTTGGAGCCGGCCTGATCCTCAACGGAGAGCTCTACCGGGGTTCCTCGAACTACGCCGGTGAGATAGGGCACATCCGGCTCTCGCCGGACGGCCCTCTCGGCTGCGGCAAGCCCGGCAGCTTCGAGGGGTTCTGCTCCGGCGGGGGCATCGAGCAGCTCGCCGTCGACAGGCGGGCGGCCTGGGGCGAAGAAACCTGCCTCTGCGATGGCGCTCTCACTGCCCGAGATGTGGGCCTCGGCGCCCGCACCGGAGACCCTCTCTGCCTCAAAATACTCGACATCTCCGGCGACTACCTCGGCCAGGGGCTGGCCATGGTGATCGACATCCTCAATCCGAAGCTGGTCGTGATCGGGTCCATCTTCACGCGCTGCGAAAAATTCCTCCGGCCCGCGATGGAACGTGCTCTCGAACGGGAGGCCCGGAAAGAGGCTCTCGCCTGTTGCCGAATCGTCCCCGCCGCGCTGGACGAAGAGATCGGACTCTACGCGTCGCTCAGCGCGGCCTATCACGGTGAAGATCTCTTCTGCAGCGAAGCGCCAGGCGTCCGGGACGCCGGGAGCCGGCCCTAATCCGCGGCGGGCGGCTTCTCCAGCTTTTCCAGCAGCTCGAGATTGATGGAAACTTTCCGGCGGGCTCTCAATTCGCGGTAGAACTTGTCCTGGGCCGCGTCCCTGGCGGTATTGAGCAGCATCGCGCGGACCGCGGAGTGAACCTCCGAGAGGGGGCGTTGACGAGCGGGCCTGAGCTCCATCATCTTCGCGAGATAGAAGGCCTTATCCGTTTCAATTACCGCGGACAAAGCCCCTGGCTTCTGGAGCTGAACAATCTCAGCGCGGAGGTCCGGGTCAAGTCCGGAACCCTTCGATGTCCTGACGATCCAGCCGATATCCCCGCCGCCCGCCCTGGTCTTCAAATCATCAGAATACCTGACCGCGAGCTCACCAAAGCCCGCAACGCTGCCGGGAAGACCTCGGGCCTCCTCAAGAACAGAGGCAGCCTTATCGAGGAGCGCGCGCCGGCCGGTCTCGTCCGTGCCGGGTGGGACCCTGAACGAGATCACCGCCGCCCTCACGAGCTCATGGGTCCGGTACCTCGCCAGGTTCTCCCGGTAGTGTTTCGACACCTCCTCGTCAATCACCTTCACCCCATCAAGAAGCGGAATAAGGTTCTTTTTGAGATACTCGCCTACAACCAGCTTGCGCAGCGCGCCGGCCACCAGCGGGTTCTTGTCATAGCCCTCCTCCAGCGCCTGGGCGAAAAGCGCCTCCTCATCAACCAGGTGACGAAGAAGCCTTTCACTCTTACGGGCGCCGGAATAGATCCTGGGATGTTTCTCCGTGCTCCTGGCGAGCGCCTCCTTGAACTCATCGACAGTAACCGCCTCGCCGCCTACCCTGGCCAGGACCTCGCCATCCTCTCCCTCCCGGGGGGCGGGACGATCGCAGGAGATGGCCTGCAGGAACGCCAGGAGCAGAACGAAAGCCGCGATAACCCGGAGGCCTCCTCGTGAGAATATCATTTCTGATCTCCTGCTCCTGAATCGAAAAATCTTCCTCCAGTACCGGAATCGGGGAGGAGCGGCCCCAACATCCCCTCAAGAAAATCCCGCTAAAATCTCATCGGGACTCTTCTTCTCTATAGGGTTCTTCGCCAAGGCGGCCCCGGCTTCTTGACCCTGATCTTGTTTTTCGGACCTTATTGTTCCCTGGGGACCTCGGCCGTCTGTTTCACGCTGGAAATAGCTCCTTAGTAAATTTATCCTCAGCCCAGCATTCCGGCTCAATCGATCCGGTACACTGGACCCAGCAAACAGAAATGAAGGCCCCATGCCGCCTGCCACGAATGAATTTACCGTCAACGACAGGACCTACCGCCCGCCTGCGCGGCCAGTAGCCGTTATCTGCATCGATGGGTGCGCGGATGAATACCTCGACACCTCCCTCGCCCTCGGCCGGATGCCCAGGCTGGCCAGGTTGCTCGAGGAAGGAGCCTTCCGGGCCATGGCCCGCGGCGCCCTTCCCTCCTTCACCAACGTAAACAACTCCTCGATCACCACCGGAGTGCCGCCGGCTGTTCATGGGATCAGCGGAAATTTCTTCCTCGACCCGGAAACGGGAGAGGAGGTGATGATGAACTCCCCATCCTACCTGCGCTGCGGAACGATCCTTGCGGCCGCGGCGCAGGCCGGCCGGAAGGTGGCGATGGTTACGGCGAAGGAAAAGCTCCGGGACATCCTCTCTCACGAACTCGATGGCATCGCCTTCTCTGCCGAAAAAGCCGACCAGGCCGTCGAAGGAACCCATGGAATCTCAGGCGTGGAGGAGTTGGTTGGCGAGCCTGCCCCGGAGATCTACAGCGCCGCCGCCAGCCTCTTTGTTCTCAAGGCGGGAGCTGCCCTCATCGAGAGGGAAAGAGCGGATTTTCTTTATCTCTCGCTGACCGACTATATGCAGCACAAGTTCGCCCCGGAAGACACCGAGTCCCTCGATTTCTACGCGGCCCTCGACCACGAGCTTGGACGGCTGCTTGACCTGGGGGCAGTTGTCGGAGCGACAGCCGACCATGGAATGAACTCCAAGCAGACCGTCGGAGGAGAGCCCAACGTCATCTACCTCGAGAGCCTGCTCTCTGAAGAGCTCAAGGACGAGGTCAAGGTCATCCTGCCCATCACCGACCCCTATGTTCTTCACCACGGGGCCTTGGGCTCGCTGGCCTTCGTACATCTTCCGGACTCCATCGATGCCGGGAAGATCATCTCCCGGCTGCTCAAGCTCGATGGTATCACCGAGGCGTATGACCGGACTACGGCCGCGCGCAAGCTCGAGCTTCCGGCTGACAGGATCGGTGATGTCGTGGTATTGTCCGGGCGTGACGTCGTCATTGGAAGAACCCCGGACTACCATGACCTCGCGGCCATCCAGAAGGGTTTGCGCTCTCACGGAGGACGCTATGAAGAGATGGTTCCCTTTTTACTGTCGGAGGCAATCAATGCCGAATATTCCAGGAGAACCGGGGACCTGAGAAACTTCGACATCTTCGAATTCACCACCAACGGAATCGAGACATGAACGATTACCCCTGCTACATCGCCGGACAAGCCGTCAACCGGGAAGACAAGCTGTCCGTCTACAATCCCTACAATGGAGAGGTGGCGGGCACCGTCGCCCGCCTCGGCAAGGCCGAAACCATCGAGGCCATCGAGACGACGCTGCAGGGCGGCGAGACGCTGAGCCGTTACCAACGCTATGAAATTCTCGACAAGGCACGCCGCATGCTGCTGGAGAGGGCAGAAGAGTTCTCCTCGCTCATCACAGCGGAATCGGGGCTCTGCCTCAAGGAGACCACCTACGAGGTCGGACGCGGACACGATGTCCTGCAGTTTTCCGCCATGGAGGCGCTGAAGGACGATGGGGAGATTTTCTCCTGTGATGTTTCTCCACATGGACAATCCCGCAAGATCTTCACCCTCCGTGAACCTCACAAGCTGGTTGCGGCAATCACCCCGTTCAACCACCCACTCAACCAGGTCCTGCACAAGATCGCCCCGGCGATCGCCTGCGGTGCGGCCACCATCCTGAAGCCATCGAGCAAGACCCCCCTGGTCGCCGTCAAGATCACCGAACTCCTCTACGAGGCGGGGCTACCGGGCTGGATGCTGAGTGTCCTGGTTGGACCAAGCTCGGAGGTCGCCGACACCCTGGTCACCGACCCGCGCGTCGAGGTGGTCAGCTTTACCGGAGGAGAGGTGGTAGGGAAAATGATCGCCAAGCGCGCCGGCTATAAGAAGCTGGTGCTTGAGCTCGGAGGAAATTCGCCCCTGATCATCATGGAGGATGCCGACCTTGACCTCGCGATCAACCTTGCCGCCGAAGGCTGCTTTAGAAACTCGGGACAGCGCTGCACGGCGGTCAAGCGGCTCCTGGTGCATGAGGCGATCCTTGAAACATTCACGGAGCGCTTCGTCAAAGAGGCCGGGAAATACAATTACGGCGACCCGAGCGATCCAGGCACCCGCGTTGGAACGGTTATCGACGAGGCGGCGGCGATCTACCTCGAGAAGGTCGTCAACGATGCGGTCGCCCTCGGCGCCCGTGTGCTCCTGGGAGGAACGCGAGATGGCGCCCTGATGACCCCCACGGTTATCGCGGATGTACCGCGGGATGCGGAGATGGTCGTCAAGGAATCGTTCGGTCCGCTGGCCCCCATCCTGGCGGTCAGCGATATCGAAGACGCCATCTCTCTTGCCAACGCCACCGCCTACGGTCTCTCTTCGGGAATCGTAACCCGGGATATGGACCGAGCCATCCGCGCGGTCAAAGGAATCCAGACCGGGACTGTCAATATCAACCAGGTACCCGGCTATCGAATCGAGTGCTCTCCCTTCGGAGGGGTCAAGGATTCGGGGCTCGGAGTGAAGGAGGGCGTCATCGAAGCTATGAAGGGATCGACCTACGTCAAGACCTTCTCGATGCCGTGGTAAGAAAAGGGCTCTATAGCGACATGACCAGCCCGGACCGTACCGGTGAAAAAAAAGACAAGCTCCTCTTTACCCCGGGGCCGCTGACCACCAGCGCCGCGGTCAAGGAGGCCATGCTGCGTGATCTTGGCTCGCGCGACACCGCCTTCATCGCGGCCATAGAAACCATCCGCGACAGCCTCCTCGGCCTTGCCGGACTCTCCAGGGAAAAAGGCTACGAGTGCGCGCTCATGCAGGGGAGCGGAACCTTCGGGGTTGAATCCGTTATCGGCTCATCTGTACCTCCCGGCGGCAAGCTCCTGGTGGTCATCAACGGCGCCTATGGCGAGAGAATGCTGAAGATGGCCGGCGTGCTGGGAATCAAATGCGCGGCCCTGCGCTGCGGCGAGAATACGAAAACCAACCCGGAAGCGGTTGCCAGCCGCCTCGATGCGGATGGCTCGATCACGACCGTGGCCATCGTCCACTGTGAAACGACCACCGGGATCATCAATCCGGTCGAAGAGACCGGGGCGCTCGTCCGTGAGCGCGGTAAAACCTACATCGTAGACGCGATGAGCAGCTTCGGAGCCGTCGCGCTGGATCTGGAGAAGGCCAAGATCGATTTCCTGGTCTCCTCCGCCAATAAATGCATCGAGGGCGTCCCCGGCTTCTCCTTCGCCATCTGCCGCGGCGAGGAGCTCGCGCGCTGTGAGGGACAGGCCCGCAGCCTGAGCCTGGACCTCTTCGCCCAATGGAAGGGACTAGAGTCCAATGGCCAGTTCCGCTTCACACCGCCAACCCATACGATCCTGGCCTTTGAGAAGGCGCTGGAAGAGCTGGCCGAAGAAGGCGGGGTCGCCGGCAGGGCGGCACGCTACAGTGGGAACTACGACACCCTGGTGGCGGGAATGAGCGCGCTGGGCTTCAAGGAATACCTGTCGCGTGAAGACCAGGGCTACATCATCACCTCGTTCCGCTATCCGACCCACCCGGCTTTTGATTTCACGGAGTTCTATACCCGGCTGAGCGAGAAAGACCTGGTCATCTATCCCGGCAAGGTCAGCGATGCCGACTGCTTCCGTATCGGCAACATCGGCCGTATCGAGCAGGACGACGTGAAGAATCTGCTGACAGCCATCGCGAGCGTGCTCGAGGAAATGGGCATCGAGAGCGGCGCCTGACGGGCCGCTTATAAGAACATAAAAAAGCCCTGATGGCCGGCCTCTCAAGAGGCCTCCCGCAGGCGACGATGCGGACCATCAGGGCTCCGGTGGTGCCTGGATCCTCCCTGACTCTCCTGAGTCCGGGGGGTACCGGCAAGCACCCTCGGGATCTTCAATCAATCAGGAGGTCACCACCTCACTTATCACCATAGAATGATACATAGATTGACCACCTCCTTTCTCGACCTGTTCCGGCGGGTCCAGAACCCGCCTCTCGGCGACAGCGGTCGATAGCTGCCGCCGGAGCCGGCAAGACGCCGCGAACTCTATAGCCCGAACTCTACGTCTTTGGTCTGCGTTGGACCTGTGCCGACTCATACCATCATCCTAGAGCCCCACCCGGCTGTGTCAAGCCAACTTGAAACCAGGACTCCAGTTCACCACCCGGGAAAGCCGACATCGGTAATGCCGCTGCAGGCCAAATGCCTGCAGTGACCCATTATCGGAAGTTGCGCATGATTCAGGTCGCGTGAACCGGTCCATGCGATTCGATCTTTTTTTTTCGCCAAACCTATTGCCTGTAAGCAGTAACAAATACTGAACATCCGTGTTTCCGGGTATTTTTTCGGTTTCGGCGACTTTCCTTGTGATAACATAAAACGGTTGAGGTCTTGATGTGCGGGGTCTGCGCATCCTAGGCAAAATTAAACTCCGAGGAGTCATCATGGCTAACGAAAACAAAGATTCTTTCGCTGACGATCCGCTCGAAGAGATCCATCTGGACGACGACGATCTGGACGATCTCCTGGGAGAAGGCGATGCGGAAAATACTAACGACGACTCATCTGAAGACGATGACTTGCTGAGCGACGAGGATCTGCTCGAGGTTGATTCCGACGATGAAGATTCCGGCGGCGAGATCTCCGAGGAAGAGCTCGACTCTCTCCTGGCCGATGCGGATTCCCCCGCTGAAGACGCTGGCGATGCCGAGCCTGCGGAGCTCTCCTCTGATGAGCTGGATGCCCTGCTTGCAGACGACGAGACCGAGGACGGCACCGATGTGCTTGGTGAGGATGACCTCCCCCCGGAGCTTCCTGATGTTCCCGACAGCCTGCCGGAAGATATCGGCTCCCAAATCGAAGAAGAACTTCCTGAGTTGAAAGACGATGCCGGCAGCGACACGGATGTAGACACCGAGATGGCTCTCAACGAATCCGAAGAAGACGACACAGGCTCGTCCAAGAAGAAAAGCTTCACGACGCCCAAGAAGGGTAAAAAAAAGAGCGCGGGCTTTGCCGCCAAGGAAGGCTCCGCCAAGCCGAAAAAGTCCGTAAGCCCCGTGCCGGCGAAGGCCTCGGGCGGCAAGAGGCTCGACTTCATCTGCAGCGAATGCTACTCGGTTCTCGCCATCTCGGCGACCTATTCAGAAAAGATCGTCACCTGCCCGGAATGCTTCCATGTAGGCAAAAAACCGGATGACAGCTTTCTACGCACCGTCAGCACAGCCAAGGCCGGCGAGGGCAAAAAGGCGCTGGTCCTGACCCTGCTCTCCTGCCTGATGGTGATCTGCTTCAGCGGCATCGTGTACCTGAAATCCGCCTATGGAGATGCGGCCTCGATGACGGAAGCCCGCACGGAAGCTCCTGCCTCCACGGCCAAGGCCGTAGTAGATGACGAAGACGAGCTTGCCCCCCCGGCCTTCGAGGTCGCTAAAGGGGACGAGGAATTTGTCGATCTCTGGCAGATGATCCTGCTCTGCAGCGGCGGTGTCTTCCTCCTCCTGCTGATCTGGCAGGCCTGCGTATACGAAGGCAACCGCTGGGAAGCCTACTTCTGACGCCGGGCCGACCCTCGCTGGTAAATGGTCTCCCCCTGGTAAACAGGCTCCGGCCGAGTCTTTCTTGACCAGGGAACCTGCGCGCCTGTGGTCTACTCGAGGATCGGATACCAACCAGGATTCCTCCGGCAGCAGGCATCGATGAAAATACAGGCGGCCGTCGTCACGCGAGCGGGACAACCTTTCGAGGTCAAGACCCTCGAGCTGGCCCCTCCGGCAGAGGGGGAGGTCCTGGTCAGGGTCCGCGCCGCCGGAATCTGTCACAGCGACTGGAATGTCCGCACAGGAGCGACGGAACACCCCCTCCCTGCGGTGGCAGGACACGAGGGCGCAGGGATTGTCGAATCGACGGGCCCGGGAGTCAACTCCGTCAGGCCGGGCGACCAGGTGGCCCTGAGCTGGGCGCCAAGCTGCGGAAGCTGCTTCTTCTGCGACAGGCGAAGACCTGCCCTCTGTGAAACCTGGCAGAGGCCTCTCTGGGAAGGAACCATGCTGGATGGAACGACCCGCCTGGCTCTCGATGGGCAGCCCGTCTACCATTATTGCGGCCTCGCCTGCTTCGCCGACCATGCGGTGGTTCCCGAGGCAAGCTGCGTTCCGATCGATCCGAAGGTCCCCTTCGAGATCGCGGCCATGATCGGCTGCTCGGTAACGACCGGCCTCGGAGCGGTACTCAACACGGCGCGGGTTGAGCGCGGCTCGTCAGTCGCCATCTACGGGATGGGCGGCGTGGGCCTGAGCATACTGGCCGGGGCCAGGCTGGCTGGGGCGGAACAGCTCATCGCTGTGGACCGCCACGACTCGAAGCTCGAGATGGCGCGCGCCTTCGGCGCCACCGAGGTCCTGAAAGCTGATGAATCGACACAGGCCGCGATCCTGAAGCTGACCTGCCAGCGTGGCGCTGATTACGTCTTCGAGGCGGTCGGCTCGCCGAAGGTCCAGGAGGCAAGTTTCGGCTCCGTTCGTCCCGGGGGAAAGCTTGTCCTTGTAGGCCTCTCACCGATGGGAAGCGAGACTGATTTCCCCGGATCCATCATCACCCGGCAGGAAAAAACCGTTCTTGGGTCCTATTACGGCTCCTGCGATCCGCAGCGCGACTTCCCCCTCTACGCCGGGCTCTATCTCGATGGGCGGCTCGCGCTTGACTCCCTGGTCTCAAAAACCTATGCCCTCCAGGAGATCAATGCCGCCTACTCGGATATGCTCGAGGGAAAGGTCTCCCGCGGCGCGATCCTGTTCTGATCTCCAGGCACCCGCTCCTGCCTGAAAAACACCGCTGCAGGGCTTCTCTGCTACCCGACCGAACGGCTGCTGTTAACCCATTTCACTAAATAAGTTGACTAGCTGAAAAGACTTGGATTAGCATCTCTTTTACTGCGCAGAAGCCTCTTATTCAGCTTGGTTTATTACTTGGCATACACCCCGGAGCCCCGAGATGAAGAGCGTTACATCCAACTGGCTTTCACCCCTGAAGACATCCCGACGCGATTTCCTGCAGGTCGGGGTCCTGGGCGGGCTGGGCCTGACCCTCGACAATTACTTCCGCATTCAATCTGCGAGCGCCGACCAGAAATTTTACGAGAGCAAAGAAGGGCCGGCCAAGAGCGTCATCAATATCTTCATGCCCGGCGGCATGGCTCACCAGGAAACCTTCGACCCCAAGCCCTACGCTCCCCTGGCCTACCGAGGCGAGCTCGGTAATATCGGCACCCGACTGCCGGGTATCCGCTACGGAGAGGTCATGAAGCAAACCGCGCAGGTCGCCGACAAGATCACCGTGGTGCGCTCGATGAGCCACGGTGAGGCTGCCCACGAGCGCGGCACCCACAATATGTTCACAGGCTACCGCCCCAGCCCCGCCCTCGTCTTCCCGAGCATGGGCAGCATCGTCTCTCACGAATTCGGACCGCGCAAGAGCCTGCCACCCTATGTCTGCATACCTGGCCAGCCCAATACCTTCGCGGGCTCCGGCTACCTGAGCTCCTCCTACGCTCCCTTCAGCCTCGGCAGCGATCCCGCCAGCGGCGGCTTCAAGGTCCGCGACCTCAATCTTACCGGCGGCATCGACTCGGAGCGCTTCAACCGCCGCCGCTCGATCCTCGAGGCGGTCAACGCTCACTTCAAGGAGACGGAAAAATCCGATGGTCTCGAGGCCATGGACACGTTCTACCAGAGAGCCTATGGCCTCATCAGCTCAAAGGAGGCCAAGGAGGCCTTCAACATCAATGCCGAGCCCGCCAAGCTGCGCGATGAATACGGCCGCAACGCCGCCGGGCAGAGGCTCCTGCTCGCGAGAAGGCTGGTCGAGGCCGGCGTACGGTTTGTCACCCTGACCTACGGCGGCTGGGACATGCACAACAATATCCGCAACTCGATGAGAAGCCAGATGCCCGCCTTCGACCAGGCCTTCGCCCGGCTGATCAGAGACCTCGACACACGCGGGCTGCTCGATTCAACCCTGGTCGTGGTAACGACCGAATTCGGACGCACCCCCAAGATCAATGGAAACGCGGGAAGAGATCACTGGCCCAAGGTCTTCAGCATTGTCCTGGCCGGTGGAGGAATCAAGAAAGGGTTCATCTACGGCAAGTCAGATGCGACAGCCACAGAGCCCGAGGAAGATGGCCTCTCGGTCGCGGACTGGGCGACCACGGTCTACCACCAGCTGGGTATCGTAGCGGACAAGGAGCTCATGGCTCCGGGTGACCGACCGATCGAGATCTGCGATGGCGGCAAGGTTCGCAAGGAACTGCTCGCCTGAGAATCGCCGGCAGCCGGCCGCAGGGCTGCCTGCCGGGAGCAATTCTTCGCAAAGCGGCTCGTCTTATCGGACCCTGGAAAACGACACAACAAATCCCACGACTACGGAAAGTATTCATATGTCCCTGCAGAACAGAAACAGGAAAAGCCGTCCTCCCCGGGCCGCTCCGTTTCTTTCCCTCTGCCTCCTGCTCCTGGCCGCCGCTCATCTGCCGGCGGCATCTCCATCGCTGGGCTCGATCATCCCCAGGGGTGGCCAGCGCGGGACCGAGCTGGAACTTAACTTCAACGGAGACCGGCTGGCGGATGTAAAAGAGATCCTCTTCTACTCACCCGGCTTCAGCCTCGTTGAGCTCAAGGTGACCAACCCCAAACAGGTCCTCGCCAAGGTCAAGATCGCCACCGACTGCCGGCTGGGCGTCCACGCCATGCGGCTGCGCACAGCCACCGGCATCTCCGATATGAGGACCTTCTTCGTCGGCGCTCTCGCGGAGGTGGCGGAAAAGGAGCCCAACAGCGACTTCGCCGCCCCGCAGAAAATCTCTCTCAATACAACCGTAAACGGCATCGTGAAGAACGAAGACGTCGACTACTACGTTTTCGAGGTAAAAAAAGGCCAGCGCATCTCCGCCGAGATTGAGGCAATGCGGCTGGGTAATACGGTCTTCGATCCCTATATCGCAATCATGAACGCGGGCCGCTTCGAGATCGCGTCCTCAGACGATTCCGCGCTTCTGCGCCAGGATTCAACCTGCCAGGTGATCGCCCCCGAAGATGGAAACTACTATGTACAGGTTCGAGAGAGCTCCTATGGAGGAAACGACAACTGCCGCTACCGGCTTCATGTCGGCACCTTCCCACGTCCGAGGGGTCTGTTCCCGGCCGGCGCGAAGATCGGCCAGGAAATCGAGATGACCTACCTGGGCGATGCGAGTGGCGACCGCAAGCAGAAGGTGGCCGTACCCCAGGCTGTCCGTAGCGACTTCGGACTCCACCTCCAGGACGCTGGAGGGGTGTCACCCTCCAGAAACGTCTTTCGCCTCAGCGAATACGGAAATACGCTGGAGGTCGAGCCCAACAATAACCACGCCAAGGCCACCACGGCAACCGCTCCCGGGGCCTTCAACGGTATCATCTCCGAACCCGGGGACATCGACTGCTTCCGGTTCAAAGCCAACAAAGGCCAGGTCTTCGAGGTGGAGCTTTACGGCCGCAGGATTCGCTCCCCCCTGGATTCCGTCATCAACATCTCCCATTTCTCCGGCAAGGGACTCGCCGGGAACGACGACTCGCGCGGTCCGGACAGCTACTTCCGCTTCACGGCCCCGGAGACCAAGGAATACGTTGTGACGGTACGCGATCATCTGGGCAAGGGTGGACCGGACTACATCTACCGGTTTGAGCTCACGCCCGTAAAGCCCGGCCTGAGCCTGGCCATTCCGAGGGTTGCGCGCTATTCCCAGGAGCGCCAGTCCATCTCTGTGCCCAGGGGCAACCGCTACGCCGCCCTGGTCTCCGTCAGCAGGCAGAATTTCGGAGGCGACCTGGTCTTCAGCTGCGCCGACCTCCCGGCAGGCATCAATATCCAGGGCGAAAACATGCCGTCAAACCTGACAACCATACCAGTACTTTTCGAGGCGGCCGCTGACGCCCCCTTATCCGGTAAAATCTGTAATGTCCGCGCACGGCATATTGACGAGTCAAAAAACATCAGCGGCGGCTTCCGTATCGGTGTTGACCTCCTGGTCGGCAACCCGGGACAGTCGGTCTACCTGAACCACACCCTCAACGGCCTGGCCGTCGCGGTGACTGAAGAGGCCCCCTTCAAGCTGCAGATCATAGAGCCCAAAGTGCCCATCGTTCGCAACGGATCGATGGCTCTCAAGATCGTCGCCGAGCGCAAGGAAGGGTTCACCGCCCCCATCGGACTCCAGATGGTCTTCAACCCTCCAGGGGTCACCTCCCAACGAGGCGTCAATATCCCGAAAGACAAGAGCGAGGCCTATATCAACCTGAATGCAAACGGTGGAGCCCAGGTGCGGACCTGGAAAATCGCCGTCAACGGTTCCAGCGGCGGGATCTGGACAAGCTCACAGCTCGCCTCCCTGAGCGTAGCCGAGCCCTACATTGACCTCGCCGCAGAAAAGACCTCGGTAGAACAGGGCAAGGAGACCGAGATCTTCTGCAAGATCAACCAGAGAACAAAATTTGAAGGTAAGGCCCAGTTAACCCTCTTCGGACTTCCACACAACGTCAAGGCCCCGGGAATGGAAATTGACGCGACCACCAAGGAGGTCACCTTCAAGGTGGCTGTCGCCAAGGACAGCCCGGCGGGAAAACACCGCAACATTGCCTGCCGCGTTGAGATCATCCAGAACGGAGAGTCGATTGTCCATTCAAGCGGCGGCACCGAGCTTCGAATCGACAAGCCCTTGCCGCCGCCGAAGCCCAAGAAAAAGCCTCCGCCCAAGGTTACCAAGAAAGTGGAGAAGCCGAAGCTTCCGCCGAAGGCTCCGCCCAAGAAACGCCTCACCCGGCTGGAGAAGCTGCGCCTGCAATACAAGAAAGCCAAGGAAGAGGGCTCCTGAGAGCCTGGCCGTCATCGTGAAAAAACCCAATCACCTTCCATTCGTGTCAGCCCTCGTCCTGTTGACCTGCGCCCTCGGACCGTCCGGCCGAATCGAGGCCGCCGAGCTTGCCAGGATCACCGCCTACCCGGGCGACGTAGAGCTCAGCACCCGGCGTGACCGGCAGGCGGTCATTGTCCAGGCGCTCTATTCAAATGGCCTGACCAGGGACGTGACCTCTGAGGCGAAGTACTCCCTCGCCGACCCGGCCCTGGCAAAGCTCGAAGCGGGCTTCGTCCTGCCGGTGAAGGATGGGGCCACCGAGCTGCGGATCGAGTTCGAGGGGCAATCCATCTCCCTGCCGATCACGGTCAAAGATGCCGCCGTGGACAGGCCCGTCAGCTTCAAGCTCGATGTCATGCCGATCTTCATGAAGGCCGGCTGCAATACCGGGAGCTGCCATGGAGCGGCCCGCGGCAAGGACGGTTTCAGGCTGTCCCTGTTCGGCTTCGACCCCGATGGGGACTACCACCGGCTGACGAGGGAGCTCAATGGCCGCCGGCTCAACCTCGCGCTGGTACATGACAGCCTCATCCTTGAAAAAAGCGCCGGGCGGGTCAGCCATACCGGCGGCAAGCGGTTTGAAAAAGATTCTGAGCTCTACGGGACTCTCGTGCGCTGGCTCGAAGCCAGGGCTCCACGGGATCCTGCGGATATCCCCCAGCCAACCAAAATCGAATTCTATCCCCCCAACGCCGTTCTCAACGGCGAGGGATCGACCCAGAAGCTGACCGTTCGAGCCCGGTATTCCGATGGGACCAGCCGTGACGTTACCCAGCTCGCCTACTTCCTGTCGAACAATGAGACCTCGGCGAAGGTGTCCCAGAAGGGCATCGTGAGCGCCGGAGCGCGGGGTGAGGCTTTCATCATGGCGCGCTTCGCCACCTTTACAGTCGGCAGCCATTTCATCGTCCTGCCCAAGAATCTCGAATTCCAGTTCCCCGAGGTGGAGCAAAACCACTATATCGACACCCTGATCAACGACAAGCTCAAGAAGCTCCGGGTGGCGCCCTCGGGGCTCTGCTCTGACGAGGTCTTCCTGCGACGCGCCTATCTCGACATCATCGGCCTGCTGCCCACGGCCGAGGAATACGCGCGCTTTTTCGCGGACAAAGAAGGGGGCAAGCGCGCCAGGCTCGTGGATGAATTGCTTGGCCGAAAGGAATTTGTAGAGCTGTGGGTCATGAAGTGGGCGGAGCTGCTGCAGATCAGGTCCTCCAACCAGGTGAGCTATAAGGCCATGCTGCTGTACTACAACTGGCTGCAGGACAAGATCGCCAACAATATTCCGATGGACAAGATGGTGAGCGAACTCCTGGGCGCCAGCGGCGGAACCTTCAAGAATCCCGCCACCAACTACTATCAGAATGAGACCAATACCCTGAAGGTGACTGAAAACGTCGCCCAGGTTTTCATGGGGATGAGAATCCAGTGCGCCCAATGCCACAACCATCCCTTCGACCGCTGGACCCAGGATGATTATTACGGATTCGCCTCGTTCTTCTCCCAGATCGGCCGGAAACGGGCCGAGGACCCCAGGGAGACCATCGTCTTCAACTCCCGCGGTGGCGAGGTGCGTCACCCCGTCGGCAACCGGGTCATGAAGCCCAAGTTCCTCGGCGGCGTGGCCCCCGATCTCAAGGGCAAGGACCGACGCGTGGCGATGGCCAACTGGCTGGTATCAGCCGAGAACCCCTTCTTCGCCACCAACCTGGCCAACATAGTCTGGGCCCATTTCTTCGGCAAGGGGATCATCGATGAGGTCGACGATGTCAGGGTCAGCAATCCCCCGGCCAACGGCGCGCTGCTCAACGAGCTGGGCCGCCGCTTCACCGGTTACAAATACGACTTCAAAAGGCTCGTGCGGGACATCTGCACCTCCAGGACCTACCAGCTCGCCACCCAGACGAATCAGTCAAACGAGTCTGACACGCGCAATTTTTCGCATGCATCGCTGCGCAGGATTCGATCCGAGATCCTCCTCGACTGCATCACGCAGGTAACCAATACGAGCAATAAGTTCCGCGGGCTCCCCAAGGGCGCGAGGGCAGTCCAGATCGCGGATGGATCGACCACCAATTATTTCCTCCAGGCCTTCGGCCGGGCCAAGCGTGAAACCGTCTGCTCCTGCGAGGTCCAGATGGAGCCCAATCTCTCCCAGGCGCTTCACCTGATTAACGGCGACACCATCGAACAAAAGATCAGCCAGGGCGGACTTATCAAGGCCCGCCTGGATGAGAAAAAGACGCCCGATGAGATCATCGAAGAATTGTACCTCCGCTGCTTCTCGCGCAGGCCTGTTGAGAAAGAGCTGGCCAGCCTGAGGTCCATCCAGGCATCGGCCCCCAACCCGAAAGAGTTCCTCGATGACCTCTTCTGGTCCCTGCTCAACTCCCGGGAATTTCTCTTCAACCACTGACGAACACCCCAGCCATGTCATCCAGAAGCCCATCACCAGCAGGAAGAACCACGGCCGCGGCGCTGCTCGCCCTGCTCGGCGGCCTCGTCATGGCGAGCTCTCCCGCCCTAGCCGGCGGCGAAGACGCTGTGCCCAAGGAGGCCCGGATCACCTACGATGATCACGTATCCGAGATCTTCCGATCCCAATGCTTCAAATGTCACAACCAGGACCGTAAGAAGGGCGGGCTCGCTCTCAACACCTACGGCCTGGCGATGGAGGGCGGAAGCTCCGGAAAGGTGATCAAGCCCGGGGAGCCCGGCTCCAGCCGCCTCCTCGCTCTCATCTCCCACCTTGAAGAGCCGTACATGCCCCCAAAAGGCGGCAAGCTTGCGGACGGCATCCTGGAAACTGTTCGAAGCTGGATCGCGGGAGGCGCGCTGGAAAATAAGAGCAGCAAGATCAAGCTTCCCACCAGGCCCAGGCTTGAGCTCTCGGTAAGCGAGCCCACTGCGAAGCCGGAGGGCCCGCCGCCAATGCCGCGGGGGCTGAGCCTGGAGCCGGTGGTGAGGACGCAACAGACCAGCGCTGTGACGGCGATGGCCTGCAGCCCCTGGGCTCCCCTGGTGGCCGTCGCGGGGCAGAAGCAGGTGCTACTCTACAATACGGACACCAGCGAGCTGGCCGGAGTACTTCCCTTTCCAGAGGGAACGGCGCACATACTCAAGTTCAGCCGCAACGCCGGGCTGCTCCTGGCCGGCGGCGGCCGAGGAGCCCATTCGGGAAAGGTTGTCCTCTGGAACGTGCGTACCGGGGAGAGAATCGTAGAGATCGGCGACGAGTACGACTCTGTTCTCGCGGCCGACATCTCCAGCGACCACAGCATGGTCGCCCTTGGCGGGTCCAGCAAGATGCTCCGCATCTACTCAACCAGCGACGGCGAGCTGCTCCATGACATCAAGAAACATACCAACTGGATCCTCTCCCTCGAGTTCAGCCCGGATGGAGTGCTCCTGGCATCGGGAGATCGCAACGGCGGTCTTCACGTATGGGAATCCGTGACCGGGCGCGAATTCCTGGCTCTCAGGGGACATGGCGGCGCGATAACCGCGGTGAGCTGGCGAGCCGACTCGAACATCATAGCGAGCGCCAGTGAAGATTCGACCATACGCCTCTGGGAGATGGAAAACGGCCGGCAGATCCGCAGCTGGAATGCCCATGGGGGCGGAACGCTTGCTATGCAATTTCATCGAAATGGCCAGCTGGTAAGCTGCGGCCGCGACCGGGCAACCAAGCTCTGGGATCAGAACGGAAAACAGCAGCGCGCCTTTGAAGCGTTCGGCGATCTCGCCCTGCGAGTAACGGTCGACCACAATTGCAAACACGTCATCGCCGGAGACTGGAACGGTGAGATCCGGATGTGGAACGCCGCCGATGGCAAGCGAGTGGCCAACCTGTCACTGAATCCCGTCAACCTCTCAGTTCGCCTCGAGAAGGCGATGGCGCCCCTCGCCGGCCTCCAATCCGAACACGACAAGATCGCCGCAGAGCAGGCCCGCCTCCTGGGCGTCGCGAAGGAGCTGAAGACCGCGCTCGATAAAAGTAATTCCACCGCAGCAGCGGCAGCCACCGCCGCTACGCAGGCGAATGCTGACCTCGACAAGCACCGCGGACTTGCAGACGCAGCCGCCGCGGGCCTGCGCGAAGCCCTTGCCGCTCTCGCCGCCCGTGAAGAAGAGCACGGCAAGCTCGCCGCGGCTGAAAAAAAAGACGGCGCCCAATTGAAGAAAAGCACCGCCGCGCTCACCTCGGCCCAGAAGAAGGCCGCAGAGCTCGCGGCCAGCGTCTCCCGGGTCCTGGAGCAGCGGGCCCTGTCAAAGGCGGCCCTCGACCAATCTACAGGAGAGGTGGACAGCGCCCGGACTCGAGTCGGCCAGCTCACCGGCCAGGCGAAAGCAGCCGGCGAGGCGGCGGCGGCACAGAAGGCTGTCCTCGACAAGGCCGCCGCCGCCCTCCAGGCCGCCAGGATGGTCACCGACAAGTGGAAGGCTGCCATCGAGATCGACAAGGCCCTCAAGGTGGTGGCCCTGAAACGCAAGGAGCATGCCGCTCGGCTCGTCGCACTCGAAGAGAGAAAGGCGGAGGCGCGGGAGGCGAATGGGCGGCTCGCAAGCCTGCATCGGGAGCTCAAGGCCGGCGCGGAGAGCGCCAGGAAGGCAGCTGATGCCGCCGCCGAGGCGGCCCGCAACCTGCTCGAAAAAGCCGCGGGCTCCTCGAGCAAGGCCGCCGAAATCATCTCGAAAACCGATGCCCTGCAGGTCGACGCCGTGGAAACCGAGAAACTGGCAGAGGCCGGCAAGCTGATCACTGATCTCGAAAAGTCCTCCACCGAGCTTGCCGAGGCACTGGAAGCATCGGTGCAGGTCTGGGAAGAAAGCCGCAAGCAGGCCACCGCCGCGGCCGCAAAGAGTGCCGCGCTGGCCGCGCGGCTCGCGGCCGAGGTGAGCGCCCTGGCCGCCCACGGAAAAAATATCCGGAAAGCCCGCGACGAGACCGCCACGGCCGAGGGCGCCCTACGGGCCGCCGAGGCGGCATGGAAAAAATGGACGGCCTCCTTCGAGACGGCAAGCAGGCCGAGGACGGCCGACGCCTCGGTTGCCGTGAATAAATAAACCCGGCCGGAATCAGTGATTCACGAAAACCAGGAGCGCCTCTTTCAGGTCCTCCCAGGCCTTCTCACCAGAGAGCTTCCCGGGCAGCTCGAGAGTTATCGTCGGAAGGCGCAGATCAACGCCCGTGTAGCTTCCGAGCGAACCCGGCGTCGGGTAGCCGATCGAGGGCTTGAGAGGATAGCCGCTCGCCCGCGCCATGGCGGCGGCCAGCGAGTCGGCCGGCCCGTCATAGTTTACGCAGAGCAGCGGCGAGTGCACCGCCAGCACCCGGGTTGGTCGAAATTGACGAATCATCTTCATGAGAGCCCTGGTCTCCGGCTCACTGGAGGGATAGGGTCCGTTACGCCGACTCTTCTTGAAGTTGGATGCCGGGAAGTTCCTGTTCAGATCAACTCCCCTGACATTGTAGCGGCTCTTCCCGGCAAGACCATCCGGGTTGAGAACAGGGACCACCACCAGTCGGCGGCGGGCATACAGGGACGGGTTCTTTCTGAGGTGATCAAGAAAAAGCTTGAGCAGGGGCCCCCCGGCCGGCTCGTTGCCGTGGATGACTCCAAAGATGAGGAAGGACGGACCCTCTCGGCCCAGGATCTCCGCCGTGATCGCCCGCCCCTCAACCGAGGCGCCGATGACCTCCTCATGGGAGACGGATGACGCGGGCCGAGCCCCGGTCGAGGAGCAGCCGGCGCAGAGAACGCCCAGTAAAATCAGCAGCGACCTTCCCACCTTTTCTCTTCTCCCGCGCGACAACTGAAACCAGTCAACCTCTCCATCGCCGACATCCTATGGATATCTCGCAACACTCGCAACCGTGCCCGTCGGCTACCGGCCTGCAAGCCGGCGCGCAAGCTCAGCAGCTGTTCGCATCATAATCGCATTCAGCCTCGTCACCCGGAGTCGGGTCGCGTCCACACTCCTCAGAGCCAGGAGGCGCCAGCGGCTCCCCTCCGGCAAAGAGCCAGGTCAGCAGCCGAATGGCATCAGAGACATCCACCTCGCCGTTGTCATCGCTATCGGCGGTCTCGAGACACGCAGGCGTAGCGCTGCCCTGGAAGAGATAGCCGAGGATAAAGACCGCGTCCGTCAATTCAACCGTGCCGTTGCCATCGGTGTCTCCCCGACGGAAGATGGTCCCTCCTGGGGGAGGCGGAGCGCCCCCGCCGCCCGGAACCCGGATGGCTCCCGCGAAGGAGGACGGCCCCTCGAGATCGGTCCTGTAGACTCCGAGCGTAACGCTACCCTCAGCGGGGGCTGCATCGGCATCGAACCAGAAGTTGTAGAGGCTTCCCCAGCCAAGGGGATTGGAGTCCGGATGCTCCGCGACCGGGCTCGTCGACCAGGTCACCGCCGAGCCGTCTCGCGTGGGCTCCCAGGGATCGTTGTTGAATCCATCGTCGGCCGACTGGACCGCCTTGAAGCCAAGGCTCGTAACCGCTACGTCTTCGCCAACCGGGATGGTGATCGAGGAAACCGACCTGTTCATATCGAGGTTGTAGAGAGCGTACTCGTAGCGGTAGGTCCCATCACCATTGTCGCTGACATGCAGATCGAGGTAACAGCGCCCATCATCGATCAGCTCAGCCTCGGGAATAACCGTTCTCTCGCCGCCCTCCCAGGCATCGAGAGCCGGCCCCTGATTCCCCATGACCTGGCGGAAATCAAGATTCCAGGTTCCTCCAGGCTGACCGGAGATGTCGACCTCCTGCCAACCGAGACTGTTGGTATGTTCGGAGTCATCATGGGAGAGAGTGTACAATTCCGCAATATACCGGGCCCCCGGATTGGCCTCGGGATCAAGATCATCATCGCTTACCGCGAGACGATGCTGCACAGGATTATGATTTGAGCTTGTGGTGTCGATATGCGAACCGGCGTAGGAAAAGGAGCCTGTCCAGGGATTGATCTCGTGGCGGGGTCCAAAGGTTCTCTGGGACGCGTTCGTGCTGACACCGTAGATGTCGGCGCAGCCGGCGCCAAGATTCCCATCGCCATCGACCCTGCAGGGAGGGCCGCACACTCCACTGGTCTGGGAGGCGGCAAAGCCGTGCTTTGCCCAGGACTGGCCGATCTGGTCAAGCCGGCCGCCCTGCATACGATAGAGATTGAATACAAGGAACGGATGCCGCGGATCCGGGTTACCGTACCAGTCCACCGCATCGCTGCCGATATTACAGATCGTTGACTGCATCGAGAGAGCGACCACATCGCCGAGCCGCCCCATCTGGCGAATGCCGCTCATGCTCGAGATGGTGATGTCCGCGCCCTCACCCGCCACGGGTGGCTCCGAACAGCTCAGCTCGAGACTATAATCTCCGCTTGCTCCGTTGTAGCCCGCGACCCTGATGAAGTAGGTCGTGCCGGCCTCCACCTCGTAGGCGATGGTGGACTGCAGGTCACATGCATCATCATTACAGGCAAGCTGGTTGGCGTTCGTGGGCGGGCATTCAGAGTGGATCGAGAGAACGGTGTCGTAGCCGCTGGTGCAGGTGCTCGCAACCAGGAGGCAGGGCGCCTCGGCCACATAGCGGAAGATGTCGTCCGAGCTCTGGCTTGAGCTGCCGCAGGACGCGCTGCCGGTACTCTCCCTGCCCGCGGTGCTGCCTTCAACCCGATTGTCGAGAGTGAGCTCCGCGGCGGCTTCACAATTCCCAGGGCCGGGACCGGGACCGTCCCCATCAGAAGAAACCTCGAGAGTGTAGCCCCCGGTGCGCCCGCGGTAGCCGGCCACGCGAACCAGGTACGCCTGGCCTGCCGTGACGCTGAACTCGACCTCGGACTGGAGGTCGCAGGTGTCATCATTACAGCCGAGCTCGTTGTCCTCAGCGGCCGGGCAGTCCGAATAAACCGAGAGAACCGTATCATAATCACTGCCGCAAGTGCGTACCGTTACCGAAGCATCGGCCGCGGCGGTATATCGATACCAATGCGAGGGACTGTTATCTGAACGCCCGCAGTCGGATTCTCCGCCCCGGGGCGCTCCCTGTGTCGATCCCTGGACTGTTTCAATTCCAATATCAGCCGCACCTTCGCAGGTTTCCTGGGCAGCAAGACTGCCGTTAAAGAAAACCACGGCAAGCACTACCCCACAGACCATCCTGCCCAGAAGGTGAGAATCACCGAACTTATTCCTCATCACGAAGTGCTCCCAAAAAATTTGTCTAAAAAGACAGGCCCGATACGGTCATACGCAACACACGGCCCATTCCCCCACAGGAGCCAACGAAAAAAATCGCCCTCCCGCTCTATCTACCCAATTATACAGGGTTTACACTGCGAGGACATCTACTGCGTGTCACAATATTCATCCGTGCAGTACGACCTGGCTACCGCCTCCAGGGCAGGGATCAGCGCCTATGGGAATCCGGACCTGGCTCAAACGTAGACGCCTTGAGAAAAAAGCTCGGGAAAAACTCCGGGGCGCCTTTCGAGACACCAGCCTGCTCGTCGGCACATCCCTTCAACCACACCACTCGGGACGATCTGTTCTCATCGACTTTGAAACCCTCGATGGAGAACTGCAGCTCATTCGTTTCGGCATACTGAGACACCCGAGACCCTACGCCTTCAGCAAACAGTCCCACGAGGTCATCGAGTACTACAGGTACGATATCGCCGAGCCCCAGATCAAGGTGGAGGAGGGGCTCAACCTGACACGGCTGCATGGACAGGACGCGTGCGATTAAGACCGCGGGTGGAACTCAGCCGTACTTCCTGGTGAGCTCCTTGAAGTTCGACCGTGGCGCGCGGATCAGGCCGCCCTTGAGCTTCTCACCCTCCGGGTCGACGTAGACGCGGCTGGTCGGCAGCTTGGGGCCAGGACGCTTCAACCCGAAGACGTGAATGTTGAAGATAAAGCTGTCATCGGTGAGGGCCTCAAACCAGTGGATGTTGTCCTTGTAGTCGGAGATGGAAGAGTGCTCGCCGGGCTTGAACTTGCGATCGATGGTCGGCTTGATGATCAGGTGCTTCGGCTCATCCCTCAGGCGATCGAAGTGGCGGCCGTGCAGGTCTCCCTTGAGAATCAGAAAGGCGGTGGCCATGTTGTTGTGGCCATGGGGAACGACCGAGTTCCCCTTGTTGAGCGCAAAGATCTGCTTGCCGAAGGCCAGCCTCGCAGGCGCGCCCTCCACCTTGTTGAAGTTGAACCGCAGGCTGGTCTCCGACCCCGACTTGATCTTCAGATTCTTCGTCAGGCGTTCGAAATTCACCAGCTTGAGAAGCTCCTCGAGCGGCACCTCGGAAAAAAGTTCCTCGACCTTCTCCTGCCAGACGACCTGCTGGATCTTTTCGCCCTTGAGATCCTGGGCTGCCTGGTTCAGCCCCGCAAGCCATTTGCCCGTCAGGGGCTGAACCTCATCCGCGAAAGCATCGTTTTCGAAAAGAGTTTCCAGCAGGGAAAAGGTCAGGACGGAGCTGATGGCATTCCGCGTGAAATCTCTGCGTGAGAGCTTATCCATGGTATTTCCTCTGTTCAGAGCCCGAGGGCCCGGTCCATTCGCTCTGCAATCTCCTTGAGACGCTCTTTTCCTCCTCCGCCGACCTCGGCTGTCGCCCAGCCGCTGAAGCCGATTTCCGTGAGCGCCTTCCGAACATCCGCCCAGTCTACGTCCCCATCCCCAATCTTGCAAAAACCGTTCTTTTTGCCCCACCCCTTCACGTCGAGCTTCACAATCCGGCGACCGAGTGTGCGAATCCAATCGGCGGGCTTGCCGTACTTCTGGTGGTTGCCGATATCGAAGTAGGATCCGACCCAGGGGCTGTTGATCGCGTCGAGATACTCCGCCAGCTTGTCGGCGGTCTGGTTGTCCGGTCCGCCGTGCACATAGCAGAAACCGTTCCATACATTCTCGATCAGGATGTGGATTCCCAGGCGGGAACAGAGCGGCAGAACCTTGCTGATCTGTTCGATCGACCTTTCCCAGACCTGCTCCTGGTTCTCTTTCTCCTTATTGGCGACCCGGCCGGGAACCAGCAGAACGGCGGTGCCCCCGATGAGATGGGTGTCGCGCACAGCGGTCTCCAGGCCTGCCCGGCCCTTTTCCCGAACCTCTGGCCTGGGGTCGGAGAGCCTGGTACCCCAATGGATGGAATCTACCACTCCATGAATCGGCAATCCGACCGCCTTGCTCGCGGCCAGGGCCTGCTTTTTATTACCACCGCCCGGGCTGTTCAGCTCGACTCCATCGTAGCCAAGCTCCTTGAGCAGCTCGAACTTGCGCTGGATCGAGAGCTTGCCTCCAACCATTCCGAACTTGACCGATTTGTAGATCTTGCCGCGATGTTCACCGGTTGAGGCCTGCAGGGGCATCGCCGCGAGCCCCTTCATTCCCACGGCCGTCGTGACGCAGGCCGCCGAGGCGGTGCGGATAAATTGTCTTCTTCCAAGTGATTCAGCCATTGTTCCGCTCCGATGAATTCTGGTTCGCTGTTTATTCAAGCGACAGACAATGTACCGCAAAGATGGCGGCGGCGGGACACTAGTTTCTCTTTCCCGCCGACGCGACACCGATCACGCCCAATAGTCTCGAAAAAACCACCTCCATCACTTAGGCTGTCTCGAACCTCTACGGACGGGCCGCAACGGCCAGGCGACGGAAAACCATCAACGACAGACTGAGGAAACGATGAGCAAGCTACAGGCCTATATTGATGAACGTAAAGAGCAGAACCTGCAGGAGCTCATCGAGCTGTTGAAGATCCCGAGCGTCAGCACTGACCCGAAGCTTGACGGGGAGGTCGGAAATTGCGCCCGGCGTATGGGCGCGTTGATGGCAGAGGCCGGGCTGGAAACCGAGATCTTCGAAACCGATGGACATCCCATCGTCTACGGTGAACGCCTGGAGGCCCCCGGCGCGCCAACCGTCCTGGTCTACGGCCACTACGATGTGCAGCCATCGGATCCCGACGATGAGTGGGAGAGCCCTCCGTTTGAACCAACGGAGAGAGATGGATACCTCTTCGCTCGCGGCGCCACCGATGACAAGGGCCAGTTCTACGCCCTCATCAAGGGCATCCAAGCCTCGCGGGAGGTCAATGGGAAGCTTCCCTGCAACGTCAAGGTCCTCTGCGAAGGCGAAGAAGAGATCGGCAGCCCCAACCTCGATCCGTTCATCCGCAATGAGCTCGACAGGCTGGCCTGTGACGTTGTCTTCATCTCCGACTGCAGCCAGTTCGGCATCGACATGCCGGCGATCACCTACGGCCTCAAGGGCCTCTGCTACCTGGAGGTCTTCGTCAGGGGGCCTGCGACCGATCTGCACTCCGGAACCTTCGGAGGCTCGGTGGCCAACCCCGCCAATGTCCTCACCTGCCTGATGGCCGCCTGCCAGGGACCTGATGGAAAGATCGCGATCCCGGGCTTTTATGATGACGTGAGGGCGCTTGAGGACTGGGAGCGCGAGATGATGGCGGAGCTCCCCTTCGACGAGGAGGAGTTCAGAAAATCAGTCGGGGCGGTGAAGGTCTTTGGCGAAGCGGGCTATACCACGCTCGAGCGAAAAGGCGCGCGGCCGACCCTCGACATCAACGGAATGATCAGTGGCTTTACCGGCGAGGGAGCCAAGACCGTCCTGCCGGCGACTGCGAGCTGCAAATTTTCCATGCGCCTGGTTCCCGACCAGGATCCCGAGAAGATCACCTCCCTGGTGAGCGACTTCCTGAACGAGCTCGCTCCTGACACCATCGAGATCGAGGTGCGCCCCCACCACGGCGCCAGCCCCGTCATCGTTTCACGCGATGGAGCGGCCGTCAAGGCGGCCGAAAAAGCGCTCGAGGCCGGCTTCGGACGCCGCCCGGTCTTTGTGCGCGAGGGAGGTTCGATCCCCGTCGTCAACACCTTCCAGGAAGCGCTGGGAGCGGAGAGCCTGCTGATCGGGCTCGGGCTTCCCGATGACAATCTCCACGCCCCAAATGAGCACTTCCGTATCAAGGACTACCACCGGGGAGCGGTGACCATGGCCTCTTTCCTCGAAGAATACGGCCAATCCGGAGCTTGAGGCGCCGGACAGCGCTCAACGTCAGGAGCCCGCGGGCGCGGCCGGCTTCTTCTCCGCCGGCTTCGGTGCGAACTCGGGACCGACGGGCTTCTGCGGCCGCGCAGCGGAAGCAGCGGCGGCGGGGGTGCCAAGATAGACCTCAACTCGGGTTGAAGATTTCAGCCTCTCGATGAGCTGACCGTAGGCGATCTTGCGACGGGCGATGAGCAACCTGTTCTCGATCACGCCCTGGGCCTCCTTATAGGTCTTCGGCTCACCCTTGATGATCTCCTTCATGCGAAAGAACCAGAAGGCCCCCTGCGCCCGGGTAGCTCTCGAGTGCTGGCCTTCGCGAAGGCCTTTCAGGATGACCGGGATGGGGAAGGGAAAGTCATCGAGCTCACTGAACTTGTTCTTGAAAACCGTCGCCCTCAGCTTGGGGTTTCCCTGGAACTCTTCGGAGTGGGCCATCGCAAGGGCGCTGAAGGGCTTGCCCGCCTGTAATCCCTGCCGCACACTCTGGACCGCTCCGAAAGCATCGGCCTTATCGAAGATCTTGATACGCTGATAGTGCACCTCCAGCGGAGGTGTAAATTCTTCGCGATGGCTCCGGTAGTAGGCTCGTGATTCCGAAGGAGGAACGAAGATGTCGAGCTTTCCGTAGATCTCCTGCCAGAGATGCATCTCGGAGAGCATCTTCTCGCGGATCTCGCGAACCACCTCTTCACGGCTGAGGCCCATCTCGTTCTTTTGAATATCGAAATAATCCTCCCGGGTCGCGACCTCCTTCTGGCCGGCCTTACGGCGCTTCTGAATTTCCCGGTCGATCCAGGCCATGACATTGTCAAGAACCACCAGGTCCTCTATCTCCTTGCCAGGGTAGACGGTCATCTGGGCCTGGATAATGAGCTCCTTGTTGACCATCTCCGAGAGGATCGAAAGCTCCTGCTGACGGCGGTTGATCGATGCGGGAGAGACCTGCTGCCGCGCTACGAGGGCAAGGATTCGCTGGTCGACCTTCTTCCTGAGCCGGGAGCGTGAAATGACCTTATTCCCGACGATCGCGGCGATGCCTCCGGCCCGGCTCTCCTCAATCCCGACGCTTCCGCCAGCCGGAGCCGCGGCCCTGGCCGCTTTCTCCGCCGGAGGTTTCTCAGGAGAAGCGGAAGTGGTGACGGCCGCCGCGACCGAAATTTTCTCGGGACCACCGCAGCCGCTGAGGGCTGCCGCGAGAAAAAGTACCGGGCCGGCCAAAATCAGCAACCTGGCCTTGCTCAACATCCATCGCTCCCGTTTGAACTGCTACCTGACACTGTTAATGTAAAGGTTCACTTCGATATGTCCACGAATCGTCTTCTCAGCCGTCTCGATTCGGGAAATTTACCGGTCTCCATCCATTGCGCAACAAGTGAAAACAGGTGTTTTCCCGGCTTCTGGCCCTGCCCCGGCAAGCCTTCTTTTCGAAGGGAAATCGCGACCGTGGCAGGGTCGAGAACGGAAATTCGGCAGGGGCAACCATCGAGAAGACCCTTCAGCTTCTCTCCGCCTCGAAGAATGAGGTTTCCCTCCTCGCAACCGACATATTCAATCTCCCAGGCGGTGCAATCCAGGCGCAGCTGCTGGAGGCCCAGAAGCTGGTCAACCTGGGGCGGCAGCTCGCCGTGGCAATCGCGAACTTCCTCGGCGAGATCCGCCAGGGCCTCCCGGCTCTGCGCAGTAGAGATCTTCCGGTAGACCTCGAGCTTGATTTCCTCCGACCGGATGAAATCATCGGGAATATGCGCCTGCAAGGCCAGGTCGATCTCGACGGTAACCGGCTCCTGGTAGTGCTGATCCTTCATAGAATGAACGCATTTCTCCAGCAGGCGGCAGTACAGGTCGTAACCTATCGTCGCGATATGGCCGCTTTGCTGTTTGCCGAGAATGTTTCCCGCTCCGCGAATCTCCAGGTCCCGCATCGCGATCTGGAAGCCGGAACCCAGGCCGGAATATTCAACCAGGGCCTGAAGCCTCTTGAGAGCCTCCGGGCTGACATGGCGGCGCTCGGGGAGAAAGAGATAGCAATAGGCCTGGTGCTTGTAGCGCCCGACCCGGCCGCGAAGCTGATGGAGATCAGCAAGGCCATAGCGGTCGGCCTCGTTGATGATGATGGTGTTGACCCTGGGGATGTCGATGCCGCTCTCGATAATGGTGGTCGCCAGCAGGACATCGGCCTCGTGCCGCATGAAGGCGCTCATTCGCGACTCGAGCTCCCTCTCATTCAGTTGCCCATGCACGACCAGCACCCTTGCCTCGGGTACGGTCTCCTGGACCTGCTTCTTAAGTACCTCGATGTCCATGACCCGGTTGTGCACAAGGTAAACCTGGCCGTCCCGGTTAAGCTCGCGAACGATGATCTCCCTCATGCGATTAGCGTCAAAATGGCTGAGCTCGGTCTGGATCGCCATCCGTCCCTCGGGAGCCGTCGACAGGCTGGAGATGTCCCGGAGTCCCAGCAAGGCCATGTGAAGGGTTCTCGGGATCGGGGTGGCGGAGAGGGTGAGAACCTCGACCTCGCTTCTCAGGCGCTTGAGCTTCTCCTTGTGTACGACTCCGAACCGCTGCTCCTCATCGATGACCACCAGGCCGAGGTCCCTGAAGCCGACATCCGCCGACAGGAGGCGATGGGTCCCTATCAGGATATCGGCCTGTCCCTGCCGGGCTCTCTCGACCGTTTCCTGCTGCTGGGGCCGCGAACGGAAGCGGCTCAGAACCTCGATGGTGACGGGGAAGCCGGCCATCCGGTCGCAAAAAGACCTGTAGTGCTGCTGGGCCAGCAGGGTGGTGGGAACGAGAATGGCCACCTGCCGGCCGCCCTCGACCGCCTTGAAGGCGGCCCGCATGGCGAGCTCGGTCTTCCCGTAGCCGACATCGCCGCAGACCAGCCGATCCATTGGCCTGGGCTGCTGCATGTCCTCCTTGATCGCCGCGGTCACCTCCACCTGGTCCGCGGTGTCGTCAAAAGGAAAGGCCGCCTCGAACTGGCGCTGCCATTCGCTGTCCTCCTCGTAGGCGATGCCCGGGTGCTCCAGCCGGGCAGCCTGGACATCCAGCAGCTCAGCGGCCAGGTCCATCAGGGCCGCCTCGACCTCGTCCTTCTTTCGCACCCAGCTCGTCCCCCCAACCTTGTCAAGCTTCGGAACCCTGTCGCCACTGCCGATATATTTCTGGACCAGGTCAATCTTCGACACAGGAACATAGACCTTCACATCTCCCTTATAGACCAACGCGAGGAATTCCTGCTCGACGCCATCCTTCTCGAGAGCTTCGATACCCATGTAGCGGCCGATGCCGTGCACAAGGTGAACTACATAGTCGCCCTTCCTCAGCTCCAGGAAGCTGCGGATCGCCTTGCCGGACGCCGCCTTCGTTCGGCGTGCCCGCCTTACGACCTGCCGGTTGAAGAGCTCCCTCGTGGTCAGCACCGCTCGGGAAAGAGCGGTGATCTCGAAGCCGCGCCGCAGCCCCCCGATCTCGATGGTGATTCCCTTCTCGCCGCCGAGCTGGTTATCCCTGAGCAGCTCGCCAAATCGTTTCGCCTCGCCCTCGCTCTCGCAATACACCGTAACCTCGATCTGGCTCGAGATTCGTGACCTCAGGGAATCAAAGGCCCGGGAGATATCGGTTGAGCGCATCTGTTCCACAGAACCAAAGCCGAGGGTCCTTGCGGGAACCGAATCGGAAGCCACCGGCATACAGGAGGCGTGTACCCCGGCACGGCCGCGAAGCCTGAGCAGGAACTGGTCGCGGACGGCATCGCCGGCGGTACCCAATAAATTGTTGAAGACCTTGCTCGCCCGGGCAAAAACAGCATCGGCCTCCCACAAGACAACCCGGTCGCTCTCCTGGAGGTAATCAAGAAGGAGGGCCTCCTCTCCCCTGTAGCAATCTCGAAAGACCTCGTCGCCGGTGGCGAGCACGAGCTCAACGCGCTCCTCGACCGACTCCGGCAGGGAACGCTGGGTGGCGGGATCGTACCTGCGGATGGATTCAACCTGGTCACCGAAATATTCCAGACGCAGGGGCGACTCGTGCGAAAAAGGAAAAACATCGAAGATGTCCCCGCGACTCGAATATTCGCCGACCTCCTCCGCGAGTGGAACGTTCCGATACCCCTTGGCGGTCAGGGTCGTGGCCAGCTCCGCGGGTGAAAGCTCTCTCCCCTGGACGAGCTCGACACAGGTAGCCTGGAGAAGGTCCGGCTGCGGAACAGGCTGAACGAGCGCGTGGACCGGGGTCACGATAAAAACCGGCCCAGCCTCCGGCTCCAGCAGCTGCTCAAGGGCCCGAAGCCGTTCTCCATAGACCAGGGGGTCCGGACTCGAGCTGTCGAGAAAAAGCGAGTCCCAGGCCGGGAAGGCCGCCACGCTGCCTGGAACAAAGGCCTCCAGCTCTTCCAGCAGCTGGTCGGCATCCTCCTGGCAGGAGGTCACGAGCACGCACCTGCCAGCCCCCTCTCTGCGAGCCCCATGCCATCCCCCGAGAAAGAAGGAGAACGAGCCGCCCCAGAAGCCTCCCAGCCGGGCAGAGCCGGAATCGAGTAGGGCGCTGGCCTGCTGGAATTCATCGCAAAGCAGGTAGTCTTGAAGAAGGGAGCCGCTCACTTTTTTTCCACCGCTACGGATTCAGCTTCATCCAACATCTTCAGCGTCTTGCGCGCGGCCTCCTGTTCAGCCTCTTTCTTCGTCTGGCCTGTACCGATCGCATAGCGCTTATCGCCAACGACGGCGACGACCTCGAAAGACTTCAGGTGATCAGGCCCCTTCTCGGAGACGACCCTGTAGGTCGGAGTCAGGCTGAGAATCCTCTGCGCCCACTGCTGAAGCAGCGACTTGTAGTTGCGCTGGTGACGATCGCTGGCAACGTTCAGCACCTGGTGGTAGACGTTTCGCAAGATGAAGCGGCGAGCGGGCTCGAGCCCTCCATCCTTATAGATCGCGGCGACCACGGCTTCGAAAACATTCGCCAGCAATGAATCCGGAAGCTTCTTACGCCGAGTAACGCCCTTGCCGACATTGTAATGTTCTCCCAATCCGAGGCGCTGGCTCTCGGCGGCAAGAACATTGGTCGAGACCACCACAGATTTGATCTGTGTCAGGTCTCCTTCATTGTGCTGCTGGAAAAAATTGTAGAGGAACTCGGTCATCACGAGACCGAGAACCGAGTCCCCGAGAAATTCCAGGCGCTCATTGGAGGGGTTCTCGAGCGTCTTGATCGATGAGTGGGTGAGGGCCTGGTGCAGAAAGCGCAGGTCCCTGAAATTGTAGGAGATCTTCCCCTCACACGCGTGGAGGTTCCTGAGGTCGGACTCTCCGAGCTCCTCCGCCGCCCAATACTCCATCGTTTCCATCATTCGCTGCGCGCTCCTGTAAAAAGATCCACCCGCCCGGGTAACGGTCCGGGGAGATCCAGGCTCTGCTTCAGTTCCCGGGAAATCACCGGGAATTCACAGAAAAACAGCGAGAGCGGGAAGAACCGATCGATTCCCTGCGGGAAACGATCCGTTTTTCTCGGCCTCGACTTTTCGCTACCTGATTATCGGCTAGATCACACCATCATGTTAACACCTGTTTCGCAGATCACTCATCGATCGGAAAAAACCCTTTTTCCCAGAGAATCTCACGGACTCTCGGCCCCAGCAATCCCGATGTAAAGCTGACGCTTACGGCATCAAGGCGGTAGGCCCGGGGCTGGCGCGGCAGGCGCTGAAGGTACGCCCTGCAGGCGCGCCGCAGAGACCGGCGCTTGTCGGCATCGATTCGCTCGAAACCTCGGGACCAGGAGCCCTCGCTGGTCGACTTGACCTCTACAAAAACCAGTGTCCGCCCCTGCCGGACCACCAGGTCAATCTCGCCGCCGGCGAGATGGACATTGCTCGCCAGGAGCTCCAGGCCATTGCGGGCCAGATAGCGCGCCGCGCGCCTCTCCCCGAGGCGCCCCAGCGCCCGGGAGCCTGGGCGGAGTCTTGTCGAAAGCCATTCCCGGATTCTCCTGGGGGCCCTCAAATATTGTCCGGCTCTCGACGAGACGATTCCAATTCAGAACCGACAGGGAAAAGCTCAGACACCCGCGGAGGATTCCCCGCTCTCGGCGACCTCGGGCTCATCGGCGGGCGCCTCGACGGCCTCTTCCACCGGAGGTTTCTCAGCGGCAGCCTTCTTGGCAAGACGAGGATCATCTCCACGGCGTTCCTTGACACGAGTGGCCTTACCGATCCGATCACGCAGATAGAAGAGCCTGGAGCGACGGACCTTACCCTTACGACGAACTTCGACAGCCAGAACGATCGGCGAGTGGAACGGGAAGGTTCGCTCGACACCCTCGCCTGCCACGATACGCCGAACTGTAAAGGTTGCCCGGATCGAGTTGCCGCCCTGGATCTTGATCACCGTTCCGGTGAAGATCTGGACCCGCTCCTTCTCACCCTCACGAATCTGGACGTGTACATCGACGGTATCACCTACCTGGAAAGCACCGAGAGCCTCTTCTCGCTTGTGCCGTGCTTCTATCTCATTGATCACATTTGACATGATTCGCGCTCCAGTCCGCCTTCTCAGCGGACATTAATTTAAAGTACTTTGTTCTCTTGGGAAGGGAAGGCCGCGCCGGCATACCGGCGAGAGCCTCAGGTATTATCCAGCTCCTGCCCCGTCTCCTGTAATTCCAATTTTTCAAGCAGATCACCGCGGCTTACCCGGGTTCTCTCCAGGGCCCGCTCATGACGCCACCGCTCTATCTCCGCATGGTTTCCCGAAAGCAGCACCTCCGGAACCTTCATCCCCCGGTATTCAGGTGGACGAGTGTATTGCGGAAAATCCAACACTCCATTTTCAAAGGACTCCTGCTCCGATGATTCCGGATGCCCCAGGGCACCGGGCAGCAGCCGTACAACTCCATCGATAAGGACCATGGCCGGCAGCTCCCCGCCGGAGAGGACGTAATCTCCAATCGAAACCTCCTCAAACCCGAGACCCTCGATGATGCGATGATCAAAACCTTCATAATGCCCGCAAAGCAGGACAATACGCGATTCGCCGGAGAGCTCACGCATCAGCGGCTGGTCGAGCCGACGTCCCTGCGGGGTCAGAATAATCTTCCGAATGCCCGGCTCCGCCGATGAACCGACCTCGCCCAGGACATTCTCCACGGCATCGAACACCGGCTCCGGCTTGAAGACCATTCCGGGTCCGCCGCCGTAGGGGCGATCGTCTACCGAGCGGTGCTTGTCCTCTGTGAACTCTCGCAGATCAACGCGGTTGATCTCGACAAGCCCGGACTTCACGGCACGGCCAACGATGCTCTCGCTGACTACCGAGGAAAACATCCCCGGAAAGATTGTGATGATGTCGAATCTCACGGCCATGGCTCTGCGACTCGTCGGAAAGAAAAAGGTTCCTGCGCCGCCCGCTGGCCTCAAGCCAGCCTGGCGCACAGTAAATAAACTGACTGGCTTGTAGTGCTCGTACTTTCAATGATCCCTATTCGCCGGACTCCTCGGACTCCTCAGCGGGAGCTTCCTCGGCGGCAGCTTCCTCGGCGGGAGCTTCCTCGGCGGCAGCTTCCTCAGCGGCAGCTTCCTCGGCGGGAGCTTCCTCAGCGGCAGCTTCCTCAGCGGGAGCTTCCTCAGCGGCAGCTTCCTCGGCGGAAGCTGCCTCTACCTGGCTCTCAGCCGCCTCGTTCTGGGTCTCGAGAACTTCCTCTTCAACCTCGGGAGCCTCATCCGCCTCAGCCGCAGGAACTTCTTCCTTGGGCGCTGGAGGCGGCTGCTTGTTCAGCCCCTTCTGCTTTCTTTTTCTTTTACGCGCCAGCCGCTCATCTCGAGCAGTTCGCTTCTCAGCATTCAGAGTCCGCTTCGGCCGGCTCTTGGTCTTCTTTGTCGGTACGAGTCCCGCGACTTCCGCTTTACGCAAAAAGTTCATGACCGTGTCCGAGGCCGTCGCCCCGACACTGAGCCAGTACTCCGCCCGCTCCTTATCGAGGTGAAACTTTTCGGAATCATCCTCAATAAACGGATCGTAGTAACCAATGCTCTCGAGATATTTCGCATCGCGGGCACGACCCCGCTCAATGGCGCAAATTCTGTAAAAAGGTCGATGGGTTTTTCCCATTCGCCTCAGGCGAAGCCTGACCGACATCCCGCTACCTCCCGTTGCACACTATTCACCAGGACCTAAAAGCCTGGCAAGAAAACCTTAACTCATTCTAAATAAATACTTTAATGCCCTTCAAAGAGTCCCCTGAAAGGTGGAAAAGATGGACAATTATCCCAAATTTAACCCTAAGGTCAAGGTATTTAAGAAGTTCCGATTCGAATGGAATCGAATCCTGAAAACCACCCGCGTAAAGGTGCTTTTGAGGGGTTGAAGAGCCCGCGTTCAACGTCGCCGACTCTTGCGGCGGTTCTTTCTTTCACGTTTACGCTTGGCTTTCAGCTCAGCCTTCGAGGTCTTCCGGTTCTGGGCCGACCCGCCGCGGGATTTCTTCTGCTTCGGATCCTCTCCTGCCCCCATCTGCTGCGACATCTGGTGCATCATCTGGTGAGGATCATTCATCATTTTTTTTGCCTGGGCCATTGCCTTGATCTTCCCGAGAGGCCCCTTGCTGGAGGCTCCAGTCATCTGATCCATCATCTTCTTCATACCGCTGAACTGCTTGAGCAGGTCATCGACGTCCATTCGGGTCCGCCCACTACCCCGGGCAATACGATCGCGGCGCGATGAATTCAGGATCTCCGGACGGCGCCGCTCCTTCGGCGTCATCGACCGGATGACGCCCTCGATATGACCGAGATCCTCGTCGCTGATATCCATGTCGCCAAGCTGGACCCCCATTCCCGGCACCATCTCCAGCAGCTTGCGGATATTTCCCCCGGCCATTTTCTTTACGGACTGGAGCTGGTCGAGAAAATGCTCCAGGGTGAAGGTCCCCTCGAGCAGCTCCTTCTGCATCCGGGCCGCGTCTTCGACATCGACAACCTCCTGCGCCTTGGCAACAATCCCTCGCACATCTCCAAAACCGAAGATGCGCTCCGCCATGCCTTCGGGGCGGAACTCCTCGAGCGTTCCCTCAAGCTTCTCTCCCGTACCGACAAACTTGATGGGCTTGCCCGTGACCGTTTTGACGGACAGGGCGGCTCCTCCCCGGGCATCGCCGTCAAGCTTCGTCAGGATGACCCCGGTCAATTCCAGGCGCTCGTTGAATTCCTTCGCGCTCTTGACAGCGTCCTGGCCAACCATCGCATCACAGACCAGGAAGATCTCGTGGGGGTTGGTGACCCGGGCTATCTCGCAGACCTCGCCCATCATCTCCTCATCGATATGGAGACGCCCGGCGGTATCAAGAATGACGGTGTCGCAGCCCAGGCGGCTGGCCTCATTGAGGCTCTCGGCGCAGATAGCCGGGGGCTTTTCTCCCGGCTGAGAGAAAACCGGCACCTTGAGCTGTTCACCAAGCGTTCGCAGCTGGTCGACGGCGGCGGGACGCTGTATGTCGGCCGCCACCAGGAGAGGTCGGCGCTTGTGCTGCTTGCGCAGCATGATTGCCAGCTTGCCGCAGGTCGTCGTCTTGCCGCTACCCTGGAGACCCGCCATCAGTATGACGGTCAGCCCCTTCGACTGGAAGTTGATGGCCGGATCAACCGGCCCCATGAGCTCCACGAGATGCTGAAATACAATCTGGATGAACTGTTGCCCGGGCTCGACACCCTTGAGGACGTCCTCCCCCAGGGCATCTTTCTCTATTTTCTGGAGGAACTCCTTGATGACCTCCAGGGCGACATCCGCCTCCAGGAGCGCGACCCGTATCTCGCGAAGCGTCTCGCGGATGTTCTTCTCGGAAATCTTCTTCCCGGCAAGATTGCCGAGGATCCCGGAAAAACGCTTGGTGATACCTTCAAACATGCCTTGGAGCCTCCAGCGGACAAACGGGCGCCTAAAAATACGCCGCTCGAATTCAGGGCGGTATGTTAACACCGCCGTAACTACGCTGCCAGCAACCAAAAGCCGCCCGGACAAGCCCAGGGCTCTTGCTCTGCCACGGCGGTGGTGGTAAACCTGCTCCTCGGCCAGCTCGCGCAACCCCATCGGTTGCCAGCCATTTACAAGACACGCCTCCGGCCCGGGGGGGGCAGCTTCGAGGAAAAAACGGCGTGACCCGACCCAAGGCGATGATCTGTCTTACCGGCTCCGAGCTCACCCGGGGAGAGACCCGCGATGCGAATGGCTCGTTCCTCGCTACGGAGCTGACCATGCTTGGCATCCACGTTGAAGAGTTGCGGCTGCTTCCCGACGACGAGAGGCGGCTCGAGGAGGCCTTCAGCGAGCTGTGCAAGCGCGCCGAGCTGGTCATCATCAGCGGCGGGCTAGGTCCGACCGCGGATGATCTCACCATCGGAGCCCTCGCCCGCGCCCTCGGACGCGGCGTCACAAGAGATGAAACCGCGCGAGAGAACATGCGGCAGAAGGCGCTGAAACGCGTCGCCTCGGAAGCGGAAATCCCCGGTAATTTCTACAAACAGGCCGAGGTGGTCGAAGGTGCCCTGGTTCTGCAGAACCCCGTCGGGATGGCGCCGGCGAGCGTCGTGAAGACCGAACGGGGCCTGGTCGCGGCCCTGCCGGGTGTTCCCTTCGAGCTCCGAGCCATCTTCTCTGGAAGCCTCGCGGAGGAGCTCACCAGCCAATTTAACCTCTCTGCGCCCCGCATTCTCCGGGCAAAGATCATGGGGCGGCCGGAGAGCTGGGTCGAGGATCGAATCCAGCAGCTCGCTATCGACAGGGAAAAGCTCGAGTACGGCATCAGCGCGCGTCCCGGCGAGCTCCTGCTCAAGTTCATCTCGCACCAGGAGGACCGGCACTCCCTGCTCGACGATGCCCGGCGGCTGCTGGAGAGCGAGTTTGAGAATGACATCTTCTTTCTGCCCGAAGGCCTGAAGGAAGCTTCCGGAGGCCCTCTCGACATTTCACTCATGGGCCGTGTTCATACGCTCCTGGTGTCAAGCGGGGCAAGCGTCGCCACGGCCGAGTCCTGCACCGGGGGCTTGATCGCCAAGCGGCTGACGGATCGAGCTGGATCCTCGGAATATTTCATCGGCTCCGTGGTCGCCTACCAGGACAACATCAAGTCCTCCATGCTGGATGTCGATGCACGGCTCATCGAACGCGAAGGAGCCGTCTCACCTCAGGTCTGCAGGGAGATGGCCCTGGCTGCGCGAAACCGCTTTTCCTCGACCTACGCAATCTCCGCAACTGGAATCGCGGGCCCCGGCGGAGGCAGCAAAGAGAAGCCTGTCGGGCTGGTCTACCTCGGACTGGCCGGGCCCGATGACGAGACCGTCCACGTTGAGAAAAAAATCTTCTCCGGACAGCGGGACCTGGTTAGAACGCAAACCGCCACCCGGGCCTTGGACCTGCTGCGGCGCAGTCTCGAAGGCCATCCACCCGGGAGCGCCTGACAACTCCTGCCGTCAAGTTGAACAATCTGGATGCCGGCATCTCCGCGTTGGCCTTATCATGGCTGCTGTGGATATCCCCATCGAAACCGAGTTCGACAGACCCTTCACGGTTGAAAACGTCCTGGAGGGCTACAGCCGGGGCATCTTCCCTATGGGAGATGACGAGGATGACCTGATCTACTGGTTCAGCCCTGACCCAAGGGCGATCCTGCCGCTGTCTGAATTCCACATCTCCCGCTCCCTGCGGCGCGCCATCAGGCACGGGGGCTTCGAGGTCACGGCCAACAGGGCCTTCGCCGAGGTGATGGTCGGCTGTGGAGAGGGGCGGCCGGTCTGGATTACCGACCGCGTTCATGAACTCTACAACCAGCTGCACGAGCTCAAGCGGGCCCATTCCATCGAGGTGTGGCTGGAAGGTCGCCTCGTCGGCGGCCTCTACGGAGTACAGGCCGGCGGAGCTTTCATGGCGGAATCAAAATTCCACCGTGTCACCAACGCTTCGAAGGTAGCCCTGGCCGCGCTTGTCGAACACCTCGAGCTTCGCGGCTTCCTGCTGCTCGAGGTCCAGTACCTGACCGAACATCTCAGCCGGTTCGGCGCTCGGGAGATCTCCAACGAGGACTACCTCGTCGAGCTGGGGCGTGCCAGCGAGGTCGATTGCCAATTCTAGGGCGGATCTATCTCTTACCGAATGCGAACAATTTCGAGTGGGTTCGTACATAGAGCACGCCATCGGAAATCGCCGGGGTGGCATAGACGCGGTCCCGCATCTCATTGGTCGCAAGGAGCTCCGGCTTGGGCCCAAGCGTCAGCACCGAGATCCGTCCATCTCCGGCAATCGTGAAAAGATTGCCCCCGGCAATGAGCGGGGAGGCGTAGTGGGTTCCGCGGCCCCGGGTTCGCATTCGATACACCCGCCTGCCCGTCTTGAGCTCGAGGCAGGTGAGCACGCCCCCGTTCTTGACAAAATAGACGTAGGATCCATCGCAAAGCGGAGAGGGCACCTCGGGGATTCCCTGTGTCTCAAGCGTACGAATCTGGTTCGCCTCAACCTCCCCCTTGCTGTCGAGGGGAATGGCCAGCATGCCGTGGGTTTTGTAGCGGGCGCGGAGCTTCTCAAGGCCCTGAAGCTGGGCGGACCACTCATCCGCATCAATCTCGCGGTTGTTGTTCTTGTCAACTCGCTCAAAACGGATGGTGGCGCCGTTCTGAGGCGCCTCCGCGCCCTCGGGGCGATGGAAGATCCACAACGTCGGCAGCTCATCGCGACTGATCAGCTTGTCGCCATCCTTGTCATGCTCGGCAATTAATTTTTTAAAGTCGGGAAATTCAGGGCGGAGAGCCGGCTCTCCCATCTTGTTCCAGGCGGCGACGATCACCTCCTTGCCGGCAAGAATCGGTGTGCTGGTCGCGGTGGTCGCGCAGACGGCCACCCAGAGCTGCTTGCCGCTGGAAATTTCAAAGGCCTGCATGGAGCGCGCGGTGTGCACCAGTAATTTGTCACCTGCGACGATCGGGCAGGCCGTACAGGCCATCTCACCGGAAAACGGCTCGCGCTGCGGAACCTTCCACAGCTCCTTGCCGGTAACCTTGTCAACCGCCAGCAGGAAGTGATCAATGTAATTGCCGCGGTAGAGAATAACCCTGTCTCCGACGATTGCAGGCGAGGTCGCATTGCCGCCGAACGTCCTGGTCAGCGGCATCTTCAGCTGCCAGAGTTTTTCCCCTTCCAGGTCAAAGCAGATCAGGCCAAACGAGCCGAAGTAGGCGACCACCCGCTGGCCATCGAATGCCGGCGTACTGCTGGCCGGATTAAACGATGCGTGCCCTTTTTCGATCCGGTCTGCCGGTACAACCCTTTCCCACCGAGTCTCGCCGCTGGCTCGAGAGATGCAGACAACCGCGAGCTTCTTCCGGCTCTTGTCATAGGTCGTCAGGAAGATCACCTCGCCAACGACAACCGGGGAGCTGTGGCCTGCCCCCATCGGTATGTTCCAGAGCTCATTTTTCCCGGGACCAAATTCAACGGGAGGCGAGGAACCTGGAGCTATACCAGAGGAATTGGGCCCTCGAAACTGCGGCCAGTCGGCTGCCCCGGCAGTTGCCATGAAAAGCAGGATGCCCGCTGAAAAGACCCACGATTGCAGATGAAACAACATCAGAATATCCTTACATTGCACTATCAGGAAGTCTGGCGCCCGCAACCCGTCGGAACAGGCGACCTCGATAGAGACCGGTATTATACCCTGCTCAGGCCGACTGAGTACGAGCCAGCTCCAAACGGTATTAATGGGGGAAAAAGGCGTTGCATACCTTGGGCGTTGCATGGACACTCGATATTTGGTTTCATGTGTAGAATTCCGTCTGGGAGATGGGGTATTTGATACACTTTGCTGTATTCGTGGAGCTCCCGCCCGGATTGATTATTAACTAAATTCTTTTAAGGTAGGCGTGTTTCCATGATGGAAAAAAGATGCCGCCAGGATTCGTCAAATCTGCGAATCTCTGGCTTCTCATTGTCAGTTTTAATGATTGTGGGATTCTGCCTTTCGCTGGCCTCGGTTGCCAGTGCCTGGCAAATCGAGCCACCGATCGCTGACATCTGCTCGCCGGATTGTATCTTTGAAGATCTCCCCTGCGGCGCCCCGTTTACGGCTGACTTCCCCAAGAGTGCCTGCCAGCTGGAACGCGGATCGCCCGTCGATTTCTACACCCTCGAAGTGGTCGAGGGGAGCGAGCAGGTCACGATTAACCTGACCGCGGCTTACGACACCTATCTCGCCCTCTATGACATGGAGTGCAATCTCATCCAGCTGGACGACGATGGCGGTGAAGGATTCAATTCCCGCATCACCCAGCAGCTGGTCCCCGGCTCCTACCTTGTTGGAGCCAGCAGCTATTCGGTCGCCGGCGCTGGAAATTTCACCCTGACCGCAAGCTGCACAGAACCTTTTGACCAGGCGGCCCTCTGCAACGACTGCGTTATCGCCGAGGCCGAATGCGATGCTGAAACAACGGGCACCTTTCCCCAGAGCGACTGCGTACGCGAGACCGGGGAAGAGGTTGATCTCTACATGATTGACCTCCCACCTGAAGGTGGTCGCATCATCCTCACCCTGCAGTCGTTTGACTTCCCCCCTTACATTGAAGTCTACGATGAAAACTGCCTTCCCCTGGGGGCTGCCGGCACGGCTGGTGACACCGCGCGGCTGAGCATCGAGAGCTTCGGTGGCGTCAATTTCGTCGGGATCAGCAGCAATGCCCTCCAGAGCGCCGGAGAGTTCGTCCTGACTGTAGAATGCCGCGAAGTCATCGCGCCGGAAAATGTCTGCCCGGGATGCCAGGTAGGAGAGCTCGCCTGCGGAGAAAATACCGAGGGTGTCTTCCCCGAGACCGGCTGCCTGCGTCCCAACAGCGGCGGCCAGGAGGTCGATATCTACCAGGTCACGCTTGAAGAAGACCGAGAGTTCACGATCGACCTCAACTCGCCTGATTTCGACACCTGGATCGAGCTCTACGATGCCGACTGCAACCGTATCGCCTTCAACGACGATGGCGGCGCGGGCCTCAACTCCCTCCTCCTCCAGAATCTTGATGCCGGGACCTATTTCATCGGCGTCAGCTCCTATGGAGCCGGTGTGGCCGGAACCTACAACCTCTCGACCAGCTGTAGAGAGGCGGTTGAGCTCTGCGGCGGAGACTGCGAGGTCGCCCTGATGAGCTGCGGCATTCCGGAAGAGGGCACCTTCCCGATGACCGAATGCCGAAGGCTCAGCGGACAGATGCTCGACCTCTACAGCATCATCGTCGCCGGTGGCGATGTGACCATCGACCTCACCGGGGACTATGACACGTACATTCAGCTCTACGATGAGAACTGCCAGCTCCTTGCCCAGGACGACGATGGCGGCGACGGACTCAACTCCCGCCTGGCCATGGTCGACCTGCCCGGCGGCATCTACTACATCGGCGTCAGCAGCTATGCCACCGGAGCTGCCGGCGGCTTTGCCCTGAATGCCGTCTGTGAGAGTGGAGACAACTTCTGTGTCCAATGCCGTGTCGACACCATCTCCCCCCAGCAGACCCTCAATGGAACACTCGGCATCAGCGAGTGCAGCCTGCCGCCCTTTGAACAGTTGATCGAGGTCTACGCCTTCCGGGTGGATGAATTCTTCGAGGGCCGCATCTCGGTCGCCTCGGCTAACTTTGACCCGAGTGTCGCCCTCTTCAACGATCTTTGTGACGAGGTCTCGTTTAACGACAACTGCGGAGCGGGCACCGAGTCCGCCTGCCTGAACGTCAGCCTAGAGGCGGGCAACTACTCCATCGTCGTCAGCAGTGAAGAACCGCGCGCGGCAGGCGGCTTCTCCCTGACGCTGGCCAGCACCGACGAGACGGATGTCTTCTCCCGCGGAGACGGAAACGGTGACGGCGCCCTTGAGCTCACCGATGGGATTATCGTTCTGAACTATCTCTTCACAGGAGGAGAGGCTCCTGGCTGTATGGAAGCAGCCGATTCTGACAATGATGCCCAGATCAGCCTGACCGATGCCGTCCTGATCCTGAGCTATCTCTTCCAGGGAGGCAACTCCCCCGCCCTTCCCGGACCTCCGGGAGTCAACACCGGCTGCGGACCCGACACCGACGTCCCGGGCAGTCCTGGCGATCTTGGCTGCACTAGTTATTCCGGCTGTAATTAAGACTAGGCCGTTGCGTGCTGCCGGGATTCCCGGCAGCAGGGGCCGTGAAGGTGATCCCGAGGGATTGCTTCCACGGCCCCTTTCGCATCAATTGAGCGGCCAACGAACCATAGATGGGTCGTCAAAAACGTCCCGGGAAGCTATGATCATCGACATCAGGGACCTCGGGTCCCTGCCTCCGCATGTGATGCTATAAGAGCGCCGGGAGAAGGCATGGCAAAACCGCCTGAATTCTATCTGCAGATGAAGGAAGACCACCCCGAGCTGGTGAGCGCCTATGAGTCCCTCGGCAAGGCCGCCCGAGGCGCGGGTCCGCTAGATGGCCAGGTCCAGGCCCTCGTCAAGCTGGGCCTCAGCATAGGCGCCGGCATGGAAGGCTCTACCCATTCAAGCACACGGAAAGCCCTGGCTGCCGGCTGCAGCGAAGAGCAGATCCGCCATGCGACATTGCTTGCCGTCACCACGCTTGGCTTTCCTTCGATGATGCGCGCACGCGCCTGGGTAGAGGATGTGCTGTCAAAAAGCCCGGTGGCGAAAAACGAAAACTCTTAGCCCTCCGCCCGCGGCGCGGATGAAGGACCCCTCATGAGCTCAAGAGGAAGAACATCAGCCCGGCTCGAACACCTGTCCGAAAGCTGGATCAGGGAGATGACCCGGGTCGCCCTGGAATGCGGAGCGATCAATCTCTCCCAGGGATATCCCGACTTTGACCCTCCCCGCGAAGTGCGCGAGGCGGCCGCAAAGGCTGTGCTCGAGGGTCCCAACCAATACGCGGTCACCTGGGGACTCGCGGAGCTGAGGGAAGCCATCGCCGAAAACCTGAAGCGCCGCTACGCGCCCGCCTTTGACTGGCTCGATCCGGATCTTCACATCACCATTACCTGTGGAGTCACCGAGGGTATCGTGGCCGCTCTGATGGCGATCGCCGAGCCCGGCGATGAGGTCATCATCATTGAGCCGGCGCATGAGAATTACACTCCCGCGGTTCGCTTCGCCGGCGCCGAGCCGGTCTATATGCCATTGCTGCCGCCGCACTACGAGCTCGACATCGAACGCCTCAAAGCCGCGGTAACCCCTCGCAGCAAGGCGGTCATCCTCAACACCCCTCACAACCCCAGCGGACGAGTTCTGAACCGCGCAGAGCTCCTTGGCGTCGCGGAGCTCTGCATCGAACATGACCTCGTGGCTGTCACCGACGAGATCTACGACCGGATCCTCTACGATGGCCGCGAGCACATTCCCCTCGCCACGCTGCCGGGGATGGATGAACGCACCATCACCGTAGGAGGCCTGTCGAAGACCTTCTCCATCACCGGCTGGCGCCTGGGCTTCTTCGCCGCCCAGGAGCCCTGGGCGACCGGTATGCGAACGGTTCATGATTTCACGACCATCTGCGCGCCCACTCCGCTGCAGGCCGCTGGCGCGGCCGCCTATTCGCTGGGCGATGACTTCTACGCCAGGCAATTGGAAGACTACCACGCCCGGCGCGACCTGATGATGGAGATCCTCGAGGAGACTGGCTTCACCACGGGCGGAGCCCCGGAGGGGGCCTATTACATCATGGCCGGATACGAGGATTGGAATCACCCGGGGGAGTCCAATGATTTCGCCCTCTGGCTCGCCAGGGAGGTCGGGGTGGCTGTGGTCGGAGGCTCCCACTTCTACAACACTCCCGGCCTCGGCGAGCGCCAGGTTCGCTTCGCCTTCGCCAAGAAGCTCGACACCCTGGAGGAGGCGCGGGAGCGGCTCCTGGCTGGAATCAGGGCCCGAGGCTGAACATCCGTCCGGCTACCCCAGCTCGCCGGTGATCTTCTCGATCTCGCCCTGGGCATCGAGCCATTGGAGCTCCAGCTCCGCCAGCTCCACCTGGAGCTCTTTTTCCCGCGCCTGCTTCTCAGGAGAATACTCCAGAGGGTTCTCCTCGTACTGGAGGTGGATCTCCCCGACCTCCGTCTCGAGCCTCTTCATCTTGCGCTCGATCTTACCGCAGCGCGACTTGATCCGGGTCAGCGTGGACCGCAGCTGCTTTCGCAGATGGTAATCCAGGCCTCCCGCTCCCGGCTCTATACGCGAGCGGGACTTCTTTGCCCGGACACGCTCCTCCTCTTCGCGTCCGGCCGCCTCGCGCTCCATCCTGTAGACATAGGACTCGTAGCCATCGGGAAAGAGAACCACCCGGCCGCCGCCCACGTCGACAATGTTCGTAGCTACGAGGCTCACGAAGGTGCGGTCGTGGCTGACAAAGAAGATGGTGCCGGCATATTCGCTGAGCGCCTGCGCCAGCGCCTCGACCGTCTCGAAGTCCAGGTGGTTGGTCGGCTCATCGAGGAGCAGTACAGGCCGACGGCTCAACAGCATCCCGGCGAGACAGACCCGCGCCCGCTCCCCTCCGCTGAGAACCCCGATCTTCTTCTCGACCTCATCGCCGCTGAAGAGAAAGCTCCCGGCAACTGTCAGGATCTCCTGCCTCTCCACGCCGGCTGCCGCGGATCGATCGAGATGGGTATAGATATCGAGGGCGGGGTCGAGAGCTCCGTAGACATGCTGGGCATAATAGGAGACCTCAAGCCCATGGCCCCAGGAATACGCCCCCCCCCGTACGCCCAGGTCATCGGCTATCGTCCGCAGGAAGGTGGTCTTTCCCTCCCCGTTGTCGCCCAGGACAGCCACCTTCTCTCCACGCTGGATCTCGAAGCGAATCGCCGAGGCGACCTCCGCCTCTTCGTAGCCGATCGCGAGGTCATCGCAACGCAGGGCGAGGCCCTTGCGGACCTCCACCGCTGGAATCCTGATGCTCGCCGTCCGGATGGGGTGCTCCACCTCTATCTTTCGTAGCTTCTCGAGCTGCTTGATTTTTGACTGCGCCCGGGAAGCCGTCGAGGCGCGCACCTTATTGCGGGCAATAAAGTCCTGCATCTGCTTACGACGGGCATCCACGTTCCTGTTCTGCCTCGTCTTCTCCTGCTGTCTCTCAGCCTTGAAGGCAAGAAACTGCTCGATGCCTCCGGGGAAAAAATTCAGCCCTCCCCGCTCGATCTCGAGAGTTGACCGGCAGGTCTTCTTCAGAAATTCCCGGTCATGGGAAACGATGAGGAAGCCGCCGCTGAAATCAGCAAGGAGGGCCTCCAGCAGGATCAGGGTCTTCAGATCGAGATAGTTCGTCGGCTCATCCAGGATGAGAAAGTTGGGGTCTCCAAGAAGCATCGCGGCCAGCTTGACCCTGGTCTGGTAGCCCCCCGGAAGATCGCTGATCTTCGCCTCGAGCAGCTCGTTCTTCAGCTGGAAGCGCCCTGCGATCTTTCCGCAACGCCATCCCTCCCTGCCGCTGTCGCGCTCGAGGAACTCGAGCACCTTCTCATCCGGGCCGTAAGAGTCCGCCTGTTGCAGGTAGCCCAGGCGCAGAGCCGAGCTCTTCTTCAGCCTGCCGCTGTCCAGCTCCTCGTCGCCAAGCAGGAGCTTGCAGAGCGTGCTCTTGCCCGAGCCGTTGCAGCCTATGAGGCCGACCTTGTCGGAGGTCGACAGCTGAACGCTCACATCATCGAGAAGCGGCTGCTTGCCGTATCCCTTGCACGCCTCGCTGAGTTGAATCAATACCGCCATGAGCCTGAGAGCTCCTCTTCCATAAAAGGCACAGGGTAACGGCCAGGCCCGCGTGTTCCAAGCCTTCCTCTGCAACCGGCGAGTATTGGCAAGCCTGACAAGCCTGGGTTAATGTGGCCGGCATGAACACCTACGATCCCGATACGCTCCTGGAGTTCTCAGCCAACCTGGTCGAGGCGATGGGCAGTCCGCGCGAGGATGCCCTCATTGTCGCCCGGCACCTTGTCGAGGCCCAGCTGGCGGGACATGACTCGCACGGGGTCATCAGATTGCCCCAATACCATTCCCACGTTCGCGAGGGCAAGGTGAAGCCCGGGGCGAGGGTCGAGATCGTCAGGGAGTCTCCCACCACAGCCCTGCTTGACGGACACTATACCTGGGGACAGGTGACCGCGATGAAGGCCATCGAGCTCGGCGTAGCAAAGGCCGAAGAAAACGGGATCGCCGCGCTGAGCCTCCGCAACTGCTACCACGTCGGACGTGTCGGGGTCTATCCCCTGGCGGCGGCCGAGCGAGGGCTCATCGCTCAGGTTCACTGCAACGGTCACGGCGTCTGCCGGGTGGCCCCCTGGGGAGGTACCGAGCCGCGCCTGGCGACGAACCCCGTAGCTGTCGCCATCCCCACGAGAGCCGAGCCGCTGCTTGTCGACATCACCACCAGCGTCGTGGCCGAGGGCAAGGTCCGGGTCAGCCGAAACGCCAATCGAGAAATTCCCGACGGCTGGGTGCTCGACAGCGAGGGCCGCCCCACCACGAACCCGGCCGACCTCTACGAGGGCGGTAGCCTGCTCCCACTCGGAGGCCGGGAGGGCCACAAGGGCTACGGCCTCTCCATCATCGTCGACCTGCTCGGCGGCGCGCTCTCAGGCGCGGGTTGCGGAACCATGACCGAGAAGGTGGGCAATGGTCTCTTCATCCAGCTGACTGATCCCGAGTGTTTCTGCGCGCGAGAGGAGTTCCTGGATCACGTCGAGCGCTTCACCGAATACCTGAAGAGCTCCCCGCTGAAGGAGGGGGTCGAGGAGATCCTCCTGCCGGGCGAGCCTGAACAACGCACCGCCGCTCTTCGGCGTGAGCAGGGCCTCGAGATAGACGACGGCACCTGGAGCCAGCTCCTCGAGCTGGCGAAGGGGCTCGGGGTCGAGGCGCCCGGAGGCTCCTGAAACCAATCGCTCAATCCTTCCCTGCAGGCTTCAGCTCAGGCCCGACTCCAGCCTTCACCTTCGGGTCATAGGCCGGCGCGGGCTTCCTGGCCGCCAGCACATCGGGCAGCAACGCCAGCAGCTCGGAGGTCTTGCCGCTGTAGGTTCGGCGCAGATAGAGCTCGCAGCACCTGAAGGCGCAGACCGCAGGGCCCCGGCTGGACGGGTCCTTCGCGGGAACACTCTTGGAGCCCATCGAGAACCACGTCCCATCGGTATAGCCAAGGAAGAAAAAATCGCCGCGAACCCTGGTGGCGAAAATAACCACCGGATGACCATCGCGCACTCTCTTCAGAAGAAGGCCGGGGTGCTCCTTCTTCAGGCTCACCTTGAGATTGAGATTCAGCCTGGAAAACGGCGAGACGCCCTTCAGCTCTCGCGCCAGCTCGACGACAAATCGTTGCTTCTGCAAGTCGACGGCCTTGACCCTTCCCTCAAAAACATACTGCGACTGCTTGAGCACCTCCTTCATGGGATACTTCCGCACGATCATCGCATCGAGAGGCTCCACCCCGAGAAGCAGGAGGAGTCCTGCGAGCGCCGTGATGCGCAACGAGAACCTCATCTGCGCTCTCCTTCCACGGAAGAAGGCTCGGCTGTCAACGCCGCGCGCAGAACCTGGCCCAGGATGTTGCCCGGGGTCCCCCCGGGAGCAGGCGCCCTGGGCTGCGGCGCCAGCTCCATCCACCCTCCGAACG
>CAUZHA010000013.1:0-62733 GCA_963579555.1 Planctomycetes bacterium UBA1146 | reverse complement strand
CAAAAAGAGAGCACCGCGTCGTAGAGATCCCGCGAGTCCTGGCCGCCGCTGGTTTTCTGTTCATTGCCGGCCATCGAGATCTCCGGAAAGAATTGCACCCTGCCCTCGGCCGAGGATGACAGAGCCGGGTGTTTTTCTCATCACATTTCTGTCTCCGGGCCGCCTTCGACAGCGAGACGCGCCGACTCAAACTCGGCGGGCGTGTTGAAGGCCGTGAAGACGCCTCCGGCGGCCGCCTCGAGCTCGACCACGCTGACGCCCTCCATTCCGGCGAGAACCTGCAGCCGGGCCTCTCCCTCGTCGAGGAGCGAACGGACCCGGGGCAGCAGGGCGCGCGCGTAGACCGCGAAGGCCCCCTGGATCAGTCCCCCGCAACGCGGAACCGCTCCCAGGGATCCCTCGGCCGAGGCGGCCTCGAGCAATCTCCCGGGCAGCCAATCGCCGGGGTCGACGACATCGACGGCGACAAAGAAGGCCCGGGTCCCCTCGACCGCCTCGAGCGCGGCCTCCACCCCGGCGAGGGGACCGGCGCTGCCGGGACGCTGGTCTCGAACAGTCACCGCATCGATTCCTCCGGAGACCAGCCGCGCAAGCGCGGCGGCAAGCCCCTCGGAGGGAGGCTCGCTGCCGGCGGAGATGATGATCCGGTCAAAAGAACCTGCCAGGCGAAGCGCCAGGCGCTCGATGACCGTCCCGCCGCCGAATGGGAGGAGCGCCTTCTCGCTGCCCATGCGCCGGCTGCGGCCGCCGGCCAGAATGACCGCCTCGCGGCGTCCGCCTGCGTCGCTCATCGACTCGCTCCGCCCATCCAGAAGGCGGGGCGAGTCGCGCCCTCGAGAACGGGCCCCCCCTCCGGCGGCAGGACGACAATAGCGTTGGCCCGCGCCAGCGAGGCGAGAAAGCTCGAATCCTGCTCGCCGGGACGAACCACCTCGTAGCCGCCATCGCCCGCGGACTCGACCCGTGTCCTGAGCAGGAAAACCCGCCCGGGCTTGTAATGCTGTTCGAAGGGAAAGCGAACCGCGAAGAGCTCCGGCAGGATGCGGGAGCAGCCCTGCAATTTGCGCAGTCCGGGACGCACAAAGACCTCGAAGGAGACGATCGCGGCGGCGGGATTCCCCGGCAGCCCGAAGAAGGGCCGGCCGTCAAAGAGCCCGAAGACCTGCGGCTTGCCCGGCTTCATCGCGACCTTGAAGACGTGCGCCGCCTCGGCCTCCTCGCTGATGACCTCCTTGATGAAATCAAAATCGCCGGCGCTGGCTCCGCCGGTCGAAACAAAGGCGTCGGCGCCGCGCTCGATCGACGCGCTGATGGCCGCGCTGATCGCCGGCTTGTTGTCGGGAATGATTCCCAGGTCGATCGGCTCGCAGCCGCTCTCGATGACCGCGGCTCGCAGCGAGCAGGCGTTGGAGTTGCGGATCTTGCCGGGGCCGGGCTGCTCGCCGATGTCGACCAGCTCATCGCCGGGAGAGAGGATCGCCACCCGCGGGCGGCGGCTGACCACGAGCTCGGCGTAGCCCAGCGTCGCGGCGATGCCGAGCTGCGAGGGCCCGAGCACGGCGCCTGAATCGAGCGGCACATCCCCCGGCCTCATGTCGCCGCCGGCTGGACGAACGTTTCGCCCAGCCTCCGGGGGCGCGCTGAAGGTGACCTCGGTCTCGGTGAAGGCCGTTAATTCGTGCGGCACCACCGCCTCGGCGCCAGGCGGCAGCGGCGCGCCGGTCATGATGCGCGCGGCGCTGCCGGGGGCGAGAGGCTCGGTCGCCGCGTCGCCGGCCTGCAGCCGGAAGGCCACCGGCAGGGTGACGGGGTTTTCTTCCGAGGCCGAGACCAGGTCGGCGGCCCGCACGGCGTAGCCATCCATCGCCGAGTTGTCAAACGGCGGGACCAGGTCGCGCGCCTCGACAGCCTGGCGAAGCACCCGGCCGAAGGCCTCCGGCGTCGCGCACGGCTCGGTGTCGATCACGCCGACGAGCGACAGCATCGTCTCGCGCGCCTCTTCGAGCGAGATGAGCTCGTGGCCCAGCTCACGCATCGGTGACCTCCCCCGGCAGGCGGCTGCGGGGCTCAGACGAGCTCCTGCTGACACTCCGGCTGTTTTCCTGTTCTCTCATTTCCTGTCTTTCAAAGGGCTCGCGAGGGGTTTTCAGAGAAAGCGTTCGAGCGCCCATCTTGTGCACACAGGGGGGCCTCATGCAAGGTAAAGCGAGTCGTCATCCTTCATCCATTCAAGGCGATCACCCCCCGAGCGGCAAAAGGGCTCCCACGGCCCGAGAATTAACCTTGACCCTGAATTTCAAGAGGTTATCAAGTTCTTTCAACGGAGCCCTTATTTGCCGGGATGAAGCTCTTCCCTGGACCAGGGAGAAGGTGAAGTCGGCGAGCGTAAATTCTGAATTATCTCCGAACCTCTTCTATCAGTACAAGTTTAGAGACTCTTCAAGGAATCGAATCGCATGGATCCCCAGAACATCATCCTGGCCGCCGCCGGCGCGGTGGCCCTCGTATCCCTCGCCTTCGCCGTCATCCGGCGCAGGTTCATCTACAAGCAGGACCAGGGCACCGATGAGATGAAGAGGCTCGCCGGGCTGATCCAGGACGGCGCCATGGCCTTCCTCAAGAAGGAATACTCCTGGCTCTGCGTATTCGTCGCCGTGGTGGCGCTGGCGCTCTGGAGGGGCCTCGGAGAAGACGGCCAAGGCCTCAGTACCGCGGTTTGCTTCATCTACGGGGCGATCTCCAGCGCGATGGCCGGCTTCATCGGCATGCGGGTCGCCACCCGCAGCGCCGTGAGAACCACCGAGGCCGCCAAGACCAGCCTCGCCAAGGCGCTCACCGTCGCCTTCTCCAGCGGCGCGGTCATGGGCTTCACCGTTGTCGGCCTCGGATTGCTGGGTGTCTCCATCCTCACCTGGTACTTCCAGCCCGCGGCCGGCTCCAGCGCATCAGCTACGGATTGGATCAAGCCCATCTTCGGCTTCTCCTTCGGCGCCTCGAGCATCGCGCTCTTCGCTCGTGTCGGCGGCGGTATCTTCACCAAGGCCGCCGATGTCGGCGCCGACCTCGTCGGCAAGGTCGAATCGAACATGCCTGAGGACGACCCGCGCAACCCGGCCACCATCGCCGACAACGTCGGTGACAACGTCGGCGATGTCGCCGGTATGGGAGCCGACCTCTTCGAGTCCTACGTCGGCGCGATCATCGCCTCCATGGCCCTGGCGCTGGCCACGGTAGAGGGCAATCTAACCGTCGCCTTCTACCCGATAGCCCTGGCCACGATCGGCATCATCGCCAGCATGATCGGAACCTTCGTGGTGCGCACCAACGATGAATCGAAGATCTCCAGCGCCCTCACCCGCGGCCTGCTGGTCGCCTCGGCGATCTTCGTCTGCGGCACCGTCGCGCTGGCCCTGATTCCAGGCATAGCTGCGGAACTCGAAAAGGCCGCCAGCGCCGAGGGCCTCCTGGGGATCACCGGCGTCTGGGCGGTCACCGGCGCCGTCTGGGTCGGACTGCTCCTCGGCCTTCTCATCGGCCACATCACGGAGTACTACACCTCCGAAGAGAAAAAACCGGCGCGACAGATCGCCGAACAATCGGAAACCGGCACGGCGACCAACATCATCCACGGCCTGGCGGTCGGCATGGAGTCCTGCGCCGCGCCGGTGGTCCTGATCGCCTTCGGAACACTTGCCGCCCACCACCTCGCCGGCATCTACGGCGTCGCCATCGCCGCCGTCGGCATGCTCTCGACGCTCGGCATCTCCCTGGGCGTCGACGCCTACGGCCCGGTAGCCGACAACGCCGGCGGTCTCGCCGAGATGTCCGACTGCGAGCCCGAGGTCAGGCAACGCACCGACAAGCTTGACGCGGTCGGCAATACCACTGCGGCGATCGGCAAGGGCTTCGCCATCGGCTCGGCGGCCCTCACGGCCCTGGCGCTCTTCTTCACCTACAAGGAGGAGATCAAAGCGGCCAAAGGGGTCGAAGATTTCCCGATTGATCTGCTCAACCCGGAGGTCATCGTCGGGCTCTTCCTCGGTGGCACCTGCGCCTTCCTCTTCTCCTCCATGACCATGAAGGCGGTCGGGCGCGCGGCGCAGAAGATGATCACCGAGGTGCGGCGCCAGCTGCCCGGCATCCTCTCCGGCGAAAATGAGCCCGACTCCGGCACCTGCATCGCGATCTCGACCCAGGCCGCCCTCAAGGAGATGATCCTTCCCGGTGTGCTCGCCGTCGCCGTGCCAGTGGCTGTTGGCTACTTCCTCGGCCCCGAGGCGCTCGGCGGACTGCTCGCCGGGGCGCTCGTCACCGGCGTTCTCTTCGCCATCTTCATGGCCAACTCAGGCGGCGCCTGGGACAACGCCAAGAAATACATCGAGAGCGGCGTCCACGGCGGCAAGGGCTCCCCTGCTCACAAGGCATCGGTCGTCGGCGACACGGTCGGTGATCCGTTCAAGGACACCTCCGGACCTTCGCTCAATATCCTCGTCAAGCTCATGTGCATCGTCGCGCTCGTCTTCGTGCCGCTCTTCGTCTGAGCCGCGAGGCGAACGCTCACGAAAAAACCCGCCGCGGTCCCTTCCGGACTCCGGCGGGTTTTCTTTTTTCTCCGGGCCGCCCTCAATCGTAGAAAGCGTCCTTGCAGTGAAGCTCGGCGGGCCGGCTCCGGCAGCAGAGCGCGGCGCGGAAGCCATCCTCGACCTCGATATCGCGGACATACCAGCTCTCGTCTTCACCTCCATCCGATGGGCAGGACACCTCGGCGCCATCGGCCGCCATGCCCGAGAGGTCGACGGTTCCGGGCCGGTTGGCGATCCCGGTCCCGATCGCCTTATAGAGCGCCTCCTTGCGGGTCCAATAGGAGGCGAACAGGCTGTCGCGCTCTTCATCCATGAGGCCGGCGACCATCTCGGCCTCGGCCGGGGAGAAGTATTTCTCGGCGATCTCATCCAGCCGGGCGCGCGCCCTCACCTGCTCGACATCGACACCGACCTCCAGGTCTGAAGAGAAGGCGAAGAGCGCCAGGTCGCCGGAGTGGGACACGTTGAAATACGGTCCATCGCCGGCGGCGGTGAAGGCCTTCGGCTTGCCGTGCTCTGAATACTCGAAGGCCAGCTCGGTCGGCAGCACCCCGGCATAGGATGCCAGCAGCTCGCGCAGGATCCCGCGCGTGGCTACGAAGCGGCGCCGCTGGTCCCCATCCTTCTCGGCCGCTCGATCGAGCTCATCTTCGGAGAGCGTCGCCTCGAGCCGCGCGAAGGTGTCTTGCTCTGAATCTACCCAGGCCATCCAGAGCTCCACCACCCCTGGCCCCAGCTCGCTGGTCTCGTCAAGGGCGCTTGGAACGAAGGCCGGCTCTTCAAAATTCAGGCTGTCAAAATCGGGCTCTTCGGAGTCAGGCTCGTCGAGATCGGGATCATCGATCATGGCGGTTTCCTTCAGGTGCGCTTCAAACATTCACCAGGCGGTGGAACACGAAGAAGCATAACTGAGAGACCGGCGTTTAAACAAGCCTCGCTACAGCCCGCCAACAAAGGAAAACCCTTGCTCGCACCGCCAACAGCAAACTAAGGTCAGAAGCAAAGAGTCGCGTTCCCAACACCATATCGATCTATCGTTAAAACCACTGAAGCCTATAAAAAATGGATTGCATAGATCAGTTATTACTCTCGGGGAAGAATGATGACGCCTGGTCAAAGGCTCGTTTTCTATTGAAAACAAAACCTATAGGGCCTGAGAGCGAAGGCTTAATGCTTTACCTGCTCCCTTTGACCATTCATTACGGCTGCCCAGCGCAAATGGCTCAATTTATACGACAGTATAAAAAGCAAGTCGGTTCTAACACACGGAACAATAAACTGTGTTATTCGTTTCTGGAGGCACTCGACTTAATATTTACGTCCATCACTGACCGCCATAATCTACAGAAAATAGACTGCCAGATAAAAGCTGTTGATTGGTCCCACTTAGATAACCAAGCAATCCTACAAACCTTCCGTTTTAGCATCGAAAGCATCCGAAACAACCATGCGGAAGCAAAGAAGGCCATCATCTGCGCGATAAATGGTTCAAATAACCCATATGAAAAAGCCTTAGTCGCCGCCGCTATCTCATGGCAGGAGGCTCAGGAAAAACATTTTCAAAATTCTCTATCAACTGCAAAGCGATCGCTATGTTTACTCAAGAAAGAAAAATCGCTCCGAAACACTCTCTTAGAGACCCAGCTATTAGGCCACATAGGGAAAATCTATACGGAACTCGGTTTAAACCTAATGGCTCAACAACACACATCTAAGATGGCAGCACTGATTAATGACTCCAGATCCATTTACCCCGCACAGAAATATTTTAGCAGTAATATCTCCTCGACTACCAAAGCCCAATCCCCTTCAACTGTCAGGAAGTTAATCTCCACACAATTAAGTACTTTATCAATTAAGTGGCCTTACCAAAAGTCCGCAATGGTTCAGGCTCTGTTCTCGTTAAATGAACTTGCTATAAAGTGTCGAGATTTCCAGGGGGCCAAATCCGCTTTGAGATCTATACGTAAACTCCTTCCAATTAACAACAGGCGAGAACTCTCAGGGTATTACTATCGCGAATTAGCCAAATTAACAATCTATGCAGGAAACGCGAAGAATCAGGATCCTGCCTTCACGGCCCGAATACTCCAAAAAGCAGAAACTATCTTTTCTTCTTTAGGTAGAAAAGGCCGGCATGGTTTAGCCACAACGATCCTAATCAAAGGTGAATTCCTCTTGGGAAACAAAGAATATCTCGCAGTCCAAGAGTGCATAAAACGGAGCCTATCTTTAGCTAAATCGCTCCAAGACAATAATCTGTTTACTTACTCTACATTGCTGTCGTCCATCCTTCTCCTCGAACAGCGAGTGAATGACAAGGAAGCTATCTACGAAGACATCCTTTGTAAATTACAGGAAATTAAACACCCCCATCTGTTGTTTCGAATCTTGTCAAATCTTTATCTCTATTCATGGAAGGCTTCACGATCAGACGAATCCTGCCAAATAATAAAGAATATTCATTCACTAAAGACCGTCTTACCTGCTTTGACATTTCGACAACTATGGAAGACATATCTTTCAGACATAGTTTTCTCGCAACTCAGTACAGATTTACACGCTAAGGATTGTTTCCCAGCGCGGCTCTGCTGAAGGTTACTTCTTCCGTTTCTTCTTTTTGTTACCGCGTCCGCGGTTCGCGCCTCGAACGCCGCGGCCGCGACCTCGACCACGCTCCTCGTCTTTCCCCTGCTCCTTGCCCCGGCGACGCTTCCTCCGGTAGCCCTTGTTATCGTCCGCCTCGTTCCTCTCCCGCCTCGGTATCTTCGTACCTAGGTTTTCGAGACGCTCGAGAGGAAGCTTCAGACGCTGGCTGAGCTCCTGGGTGAAGCTCAGGCGATGACCTGTGATCGGATGGCGGAAGGCCAGGCCCCAGGCATGAAGGAACATGTGCTTGAGACCGATCTTCTCGGCGAGAAACTTGTTGGCCTCGAAGTCCCCGTAGCGCTGGTCTCCAACCACCGGTACGCCGTGCCACGCCGCCTGCACCCGCAGCTGGTGGGTGCGGCCGGTATGCGGCATCAGGCGGACCAGGGAGAGCCCCGTTCCGGGGAAGGTACGCTCGAGCTCATAGCTGGTCTCCGCGTTGACCTTGCGGCCTGAACGCACCCGCACATCGACCCGTTCGCCGCGCACCGACCGGGCCAGGCAGTCGCTCCAGCAGCCGAAGGGCGGCTTCGGCGCCGAGAGCAGGAGCGCCTTGTAGGCCTTCTCGATCTCGCGCTCATGCAGGGCCTGCTTGAAGATCGCGGCCGCCTCCGGATCGAAGGCGCAGACGATCAGCCCGCTGGTGTCGCGATCGAGGCGGTGGAGAAGCCACACCCGGCGCTCGCCCTCGCCGGGCACCTCCGTCCTGTAGCTCTCATCCTCAAAATCGAACTCGCCCTTCAACAGGGTGTTGGATGCCTTCCTGGTCGGCTGGTTCGGGTGGGAGAGCACGCCCGCGGGCTTGTCGAGTACCCAGATCCAGTCATCTCGGTAGACCTCCCGGGCGCTTCCGTGCAGGACCTTCAGCACTCCCTCGCGTTTACCGCCGACCTGCTCTCCACGCTCTTTCTTTTCTTTCATGCCGCGCATGCTACCGCCCCCGCCCCCCCCAGTGGAGCCATTTTCCAGCCGACCCCGGAGAAGCAAGCTGTATAATGTGCCGCTTGCAACGGAGCCACCGAGAGAAATGATAGCCGTACTTGACTACGATGCCGGAAACCTGGCGAGCGTCGCCTGCGCCGTTCGCCATCTCGGCCATGAACCCGAGATCACCCGCGACCCCGAGGTTGTCCGCGCGGCCGATCGCGTCATCTTTCCCGGGGTCGGCGCCGCCGGCTCATCGATGGCCACCCTCGAGAAGCTCGGGCTGGCCGAGGCCCTCAGGGACGTCCACTCGGCCGGCAGGCCGATCCTCGGCATCTGCATCGGCTGCCAGGTCGCCTTCTCGAGGAGCGAAGAAGACGGCGGCACCGACTGCCTCGGCCTGCTCGAGGGCGAGGCGGTCCGCTTCAGCTTCGCCGAGGGCGTCGAGCGCAAGGTGCCTCATATGGGCTGGAACGAGGTGCGCTTCGGTGGCCCCCATGCCGTGCTTGAGGGCATACCCGCCGGCTCGCAGTTTTATTTCGTTCACAGCTACCACGTCGTGCCCGCCGAGCCGGCTCTCGTCCTTGGAACGGCCTCCTACGGAGACATCGATTTCACCGCGGCGGTGGCCCGGGACAACCTCGTGGCTGTCCAGTTCCACGCCGAGAAGAGCGGACCGGCCGGCCTGAAGCTGCTCGAAAACTTCCTCGGGTGGAGTCCCTGATGCTGTCCAAACGCCTCATCGTCTGTCTCGACGTTCGCGACGGGAAGGTCACCAAGGGAGTCCAGTTCAAGGGCAACGTGGAGGTCGGAGAGCCCGTTGCCATGGCGGAAGAATACTACCGCCAGGGCGTCGATGAGCTGGTCTTCTACGACATCACCGCCTCGGCCGAGGGCCGTCCCATCGATATCGAGATGGTCCGCGAGGTGGCGCGGCGGATCTTCATCCCCTTCTCTGTCGGAGGAGGCATCCGCAATCTCGATGATATGCGCCAGGTGCTGCTGGCCGGGGCCGAGAAGGTCAGCGTCAACTCCCTCGCCGTACGCGAGCCCGGAATCATCTCCGATGGCGCCCGCGCCTTCGGCAACCAGTGCATCGTGCTGGGAATGGATGCCCTCGAGGTCGGAGCCAGCGAGGAGATCCCCTCGGGCTACGAGATCGTCGTCAAGGGCGGACGCGAACGCACCGGCATCGATATGCTCGAGTGGGCGAAGAGAGCCGAGGAGCTGGGCGCCGGAGAGATCTGCCTCAACTCGATCAACGCCGACGGCACCCGCGACGGCTACGAGCTGACAGCCACACGCATGGTCTCGCGCGCCGTGGAGATCCCGGTCATCGCCAGCGGCGGCGCGGGAACCAGTGAACACCTCGCCCGGGTGCTCACCGAAGGCGAGGCCGATGCCGCCCTCATCGCCAGCATGGTGCACTTCCTCGGCTTCACGATCCCCGGCATCAAGAGCGACCTCGCCGCGGAGGGCATCCGGGTGCGGCTCGAAACCGGCGGCGGCCCGGCAAGCTGAATTATCGGTCGAAGACGGCCGCGAGCGCCCCCCTGGGGGGCGCTTGTTTCCGACCGGACAGTTTGCCCCCGGCGTTCTATAATTGATGTGTAAACTGACAGCCCCCCGGAGAACCATGAAGAAGACCCTGCTGATCCTCACCGCCCTGCTGGGTGCCGGCGCCGACTCGGCCCTCGCCGACACGGTCGAGCTGCGCAATGGCCGCGTCATCCATGGCAAGGTCATCGGCAAGCTTCCCGCCTCCGGCCCCGTCACGGTCACGGTAACGGTCACCTTCACCGGCGGCGGCTCGCTGACTCTCGACCCGGGCAGCATCCTCAGCGTACGCCGCGACACGCGCTGCGACTTCAAGGTCTCTCCCGGAAAGCCGGGAAACGAGAAGCTCCGGAGGAAGGTTCAGGAGAGCGCCGGGGGAAAGCCCGGGACCAGCCCGAAGAAGCCCGAAGAAAAAAAGAAGCCCGTAAAAGAAGCGGAGGAATCCGCCGGGACCGGCGGCGCCCCGGTCGACCCGAAGCTCGAGGCGGAGATCCGCCGTTATGTCAGCGAGCTCTCACGCCAGCGCTCTCAGAACAGGGTCCGAGCCGAGGCCGCCCTGAAGCGGCTTGGCCCGGTGACGCTCCCCTATCTCGAGAAGGCCGCCCGGCACCCCTTCGCGCTGACCCGAAGAGCCATCATCCGGATTGTTGCCGAGACCGGCGGCCCCGAGGGAGTGAAGCTGCTGCGCGCCGCTCTCAAGGATGAAGACTCCTGGGTAAGAAAGCTGGCCCGTGAGGCGCTCGGCGGCTGAGGAAGCTTTTTTCGAGGGATTTTTCCCCCCGACGCCTCCTGCGGGTACCATGTGCGAATCATGAATAAACACCTCCTGCCGATAGTGGCCATCGTATCCTCGCTGGCGGCCCGTCCTGCCGAGGCCCAGGAGACGGCTGAAAAACCACCCTCCTCGCAGACTGCCGTGCGCTTCGCCATCGGCGATATCCACGGGGACTACGCCTCCTTCATCAAGCTGCTGGGCAGGCTCGGGCTTGTCGACAGCAAGCTCCGCTGGAGCGGCGGCCGCAAGGAGCTCATACAGACCGGGGACATCTTCGACCGGGGACCCGGCTCCCGCGCCGCCGTCGAGCTCCTCATGAAGCTCGAAGGCGAGGCGAAGAAGGCCGGGGGAGAAGCCACGACCCTGATCGGCAACCACGAGGTGATGAACCTCGTGGGCGACCTGCGCTATGTCGACCCGCGCGAGTACACCTCCTTCGCCGCGGATGAGACCGCCGCCCTGCGCGCGAAGAAGAAGGCCGCGATCCTCGGGCTGGGAAAGAGCTCGGCCGGGCTGCTGCGCTCAAGCTACTACGCGGGTCTCGCCTCGAAGATCAACGAGACAACCTTCGCCGTCTCCTTTCCGCCCGGCTTCTTCGCCCATCGCGAGGCCTTCTCGCTGCGTGGGAAGATCGGGGCCTGGCTGGTCACCCGCAACACGGTCTACCTCAAGGACCGCAACCTCTTTGTCCACGGAGGCATCAGCCCCCGGGTCTCGGAAATTCTCCCGGGCAAGATCAACGGCACGGTCAAGGCCGACCTGAAGGCGTTTCTCACCGCCACCGACAAGCTTGAAACGCTCGGCGTCTTCGATCTGTCGCTCGGCGTCCACGAGCTCTTCCTGCTGCTGGCGAAGGAGAAGGCGACCGGGGCGGCGCCCCACCCGAAGGTCGCGGCGAGCTTCGCCACGATCGAGAGAATCAAGAATACGAGTCTCCTGTTCGCACCCGACGGTCCCTTCTGGTATCGTGGCCTCGCGCTGGGGGACGAAAAGGCCTTCGCGCCGGAGGTGAAGAAGATCCTGGGGTTCCAGAACGTGGACCGGATCGTGATCGGGCACACGCAGCCGCCGTCTCTCAGGATACAGGGAAGATTCTCTAATAGCGTGATCATGATCGACACGGGAATGAACCAGCAGGTCTACATGGGACGAGCCAGCGCCCTGATATTCCAGCCGGATGGAAAGTTGCAGGTATTTGAATGATCGATGAAGAAGTGAACGACGAGTTGGAACAGGCCGAAGAGAACGTGGAAGAGAAGGTCTCCGAGCAGCCGGGCGAGGAAACAGCCGAGGGCGTGACAGGAGAAGAGACTGCCGACACGGAAACGGAAGCAGCCGGGAACGAGGCTGGAGAAGAGCCAGTCGCCGAGGAAGAAGCCGGCGGCGAGGCCGCTCCGATGGATGCTGCCGGACCAGCCCGAGTCCTCTTCCTGTGCACCGGAAACTCCTGCCGCAGCCAGATGGCCGAGGGCCTCCTGAGAAGCCTGGCCCCGGATGGCTACGAGAGCCTCTCGGCAGGCTCCAGGCCGGCCGAAGAGGTCCACCCCATGGCCATCGCGGTCATGCAGGAGCTCGAGATCGACATCTCGGCCCAGCAGCCCAAGTCCATCGAGGCCTTCCTCACGGGCGAGCAGCCCGCGCCGAACATCGTCATCAGCGTCTGCGCGAAGGCCTCCGAGGAATGCCCGGCCTTCACCGGGGCGGAGGTCCTCTCCATGAGCCTGCCCTTCGATGATCCCGCCGATGCCGAGGGCGGCGACGAGGAGAAGCTCGCAGTTTTCCGCCGCGTTCGCGACGAAATCCGGGAGACCCTGCAGCAGGCCCTTGGCCTCTGAGCCCGGGCAGCTCTCCAGGCTCCTCCTTCAGGGAGACTCGCAGCGCCTGTCACAATCGGGCTCGCCGCCCGAGGCGGCGCACTCCGGCCAGGGCGCCGGGGGCGCGGCGCGGCCGCGGAAGAGAAAATCGAGCGCGTAGATCGCATCGGAGATGTCACCGGACGCGTCTCCATTGGTGTCGCAGGCCGCCGGGCAGTCGGTCTCGACGCCGCCCTGGAAGAGCAGCGCTATGTGCCGCACGGCATCGGAGATATCCAGCGTCCCATCTCCATTACAGTCTCCGCGAAGAAAGACCGGCTCCTTCCCCGGCGGCGGCAGGGGCTCGCGGGCGAACACCAGCACCCCCATTCGCGGCAGCGTGATGCAGGCCGAGCCCGGCAGACCGTCACGCGGGTCCCCGGCGGCCGTGACCCGGCCGGCATTGCCCCTGTTGCGGCCGCCGTAGAGCTCCGAATCGCTGTTGAAGATTTCGTACCACTCTCCCCCTGAGGGCATACCCAGGCAATATTCGGGAAAATCCTCGTTGTTGAAGCTCGCGACGATGACCACATCCTCCCCGCGCGAGGTCCAGCGCTGCCAGGCGATGACGTTGCCCTCGTCGTTGACGTGAAAGATGTTCTGCCTCCCATCGGCCCTGAGAGCCGGCAGCGTTCGGCGCAGGCGGGTCATGTCGCGGCAGGCGCGGAAGTAGTCCGAGTAGCGCTCCCTCCTGTCCCAGCGGATCTTGTGCTCGCGCGTATCACCGAAGGGCCGGGTCTCGAGCAATTCCTGCCCCTGCAGGACCATGGGGATGCCCGAGGTGAACATGACGAATCCCCAGCAGAGCTTTCCCCGGCCGCGCGCCCAGGCGCTCGTCGGATCACCATCATCCGCGGCCCTCGTAACCCGTCCGTGAACCGCCACCTCGTCGTGGCTCTCGATATAGTTGACCGCCCGCGCCCCCCCGAAGGCGAAGTGGTTCATGCCCCCGGCGAGCGCCGCCATGTCCGGATCGCCGAACGCCGCGGCCCCCACCGCCGCGCGCAGGTTGTCGTGAAAGAGATCGTTCCACTGCGAATCGAGTCCCGCCCCCTCGGCCTCGATCGGCACGGTTACCGCCGGGTCATTGGGCAGCTGCTCGGCGATCACGATCGCCTTCGACGAGACCGTATCGACCGTCCGGGCGATATCCTGCAGCAGCCGCCAGCCCTCGGCGTTCACCTTGATGAAATCGGTGCCGTCGATGCGAAGACCATCCACATGGTACTCCTCGAGCCACATCCTCACCGAATCGCAGATGTACTGGCGCACCTCGGCGCGACCGTAATCCGGACGAGGTCCCCAGGGAGTCTCCCGGTAGCCGTTGCCCTCGGGGTAGAAGTAGATCTCCTCTCCATCGTACTCGAGCAGGTTCCCGGCGAGGTCGGTGGCGCCCATGTGGTTGTAGACGACATCGAGCAGCACCGCGATGCCTCGCTGGTGGCAGCGGTCAACGAGATACTTCAGGTCGTCCGGATCGCCGTAGGATGACTCGGGCGCGAACTGGAAGGATGGGTTGTAACCCCAGGAGAGCTCGCCGGCAAACTCCATCAGCGGCATCAGGCCGACCGCGGTAATCCCCAGCTCGACGAGATGCTCGAGATGGTTGTCCACCACGTCCCGGAAGCGCCCGGGATGATGCTCCACCCCGTCACCGCCGCCGGTAAAGGTCCCCACGTGCAGCTCGTAGATGATCATGTCCTCGAAATACGGAGTCACCCAGCCGTCATCCCCCCACTCGTAGTCCGAGCTCCAGATGATGGAGTCCCCCACCGAGCTCACCTGTCGCCGCGAGCGCGGGTCGGTCCTCCAGATCGTCTCGCCATTGCGAATCGCGAACTTATAGCGCTGGCCCGCCCGGGCCCCCGGCACCCGTCCCTGCCAATAGCCGCGTACGTTGGTGAGGGGATGGGAGGAATCGCTCCAATTGTTGAAGTTGCCCGCCACCGCGACCCGCTGGGCATTGGGAGCCCAGACCCGGAAGACCGTCGCCGCGCCATCGACGGTGGCGCCAAGTGGATAGGCGCCGAACGCCGTCGTGTTGACCAGGAAGTCGCCGTGGTCCGGCGGGCTCCCGGACATCCCCAGGCGGTTGAAATAGTCGGTGTCGGAGCCGTCGGTAAGCTCGAAGCGGTAGTAGACGAAGTCGGCGTCGCCAGCCTCGACCACACCCCGCCAGATGTCAAAGCTCCCCTCGTTCCTGACCCAGGACATCTCGTAGCGCCGGGTCTCACCGTCATAGGCGCGAATCCGGGCGCCGGTCAGGTCGCCTCTGAAGACGCGCAGCTCGAGGGCGAAGTCTTCTCCCGGGCCGGGCCTGCGCGGTGAGCGGAAGGTCTCATCGGAATAGACCCCGGCCCACTCGACGTTGTCATCGTTTTGCGCCGCGCGAACCTCGCCGGCGAGCCAGGACGAAAACGCCAGCAGAAAAACGGCCTCGTAGGTGCGCCTGGAAAAATTCATGACTCATACGACCCGCGGAAGTTGCTCGCGATCTCTGCTGGAAATGAAAGCGGGAAAAGATCTGGCGACGATTATACCACCGCCGAATCCTTCCCGTCAGCTATCCTCAGCGGCGCCGGTAGTCCTCGCAGGAGGTGGCGTTGGGACGTTCGGTACGATGGCAGTCCCGGACATCGTTGTAGCGGCAGGTGTCACAGAGGAATTCCGAGGAGCCGCCGAGCCAGCGGCCGTCGGCCTCATGATGGTCGGCGGCCGGACCGGCGGAGGGCGCGAAGAGAGCCGCCACGACGGCGAGGACCAGGATGGTGAGAAAGTACGATCCCGCCGAAACACCCAGGAAGCCCGCGATCCCGCCCGGCCCGGCGAAGGCCTGCAGGAGAGCGCCGACGAGTACGACGCCGACGAAGACCACCAGGCGCCTGGATCTGAGCATGAGGATCTCCCTGTGGAAAAAACTGTCGGGGCAAAACCAGTGCTTGTCCCGACGGTTTTCAGGATAGCTGCAACCCGACCTTCAGGTCGAGCCCAGCAAGGTGGCGCTTAAATCAAAGACCGATCTGCCAGCGCACCATGAAGGCGTGCACATCCTCACCGCCATCCATGTCGGAGTAGACATAGTTGAACATCGTTCGGAAGGTCGGGTTGTGGTAGATATTCAAGCCCACGGTTAGATCGTCAAGCTTGTGACCATTCGTCGGAATCGTGACTGGCTTCGTCGGGTGGTCGACAGGGTAGACAAAGTCGCCGTAATCAACCGAGCCGTAGCGCACGGCCAGCTCAACAGCTCCCCAGCTCTCACCCCAGGAGAATTCCTGCGCCGGCTTGACGCGCTTGAAGGTCCCCTTCTTGCTGTCGTAGGGCCGGCTCTCGCCGGTGAGAAAATAGCTGCCCATGATATACCAGCCCTGGTAGCTGAAGCTGTTGTCGCCATCGACCGAGCTGCCCATGAACTCAGCCTGCACCGAGAGCGGCCCCCTGACCCAGGCGGTCTCGATCCCATATTTGAACTCACCGTCAGCATCGGCGACACCGCCTCCCACCTTACCGGCAAGGTGCGCCGAGGGACGGGGGTCAATCCTGATACTGTCGAAAGTACGAGAGCTGACCGCGGCCCCGAAGTGAACCAGGTTGTCGCCATCGTTGCGCAGGAGACGGGTGTAGCGCCCGGTGGCGCTGTAGTCGCCATCACCTTTGTCAAAGCCATTGTCGCCCGTGGTGCGGAAGACTCCATAGGCCAGCGTCCCGTTCTCAAGCGCGCGATGGGCCATGAGGCCCACGTTACGCGAGGGAACGAAGGCGGAGGTCAACGAGCGCTCCATGAAGGTGATGTACTTGCTGCTGGTGAGCTCTTCGAGTCCGAAAGGTTCCTTGAAGTGGCCGACACGCAGAGCGCCGGCATAGGGAACGCCGCTGACACCGACATAAACATCCTTGAAGGCGGGCCTGTTGCCCTTGTCGTCGCTCCCTTCACCGCCGCGGGCAAAGTCGTACTGGGTCTTCCACTCAAACTGGTTGACCTTGCCCGAAAGCATGAGACGGGTGCGGCGAAACTCGGTTCCATCCTCGCTCCCGGAGTCGTCACTGAACCAGGCGTGATCCAGCATGATCCGGCCGCCCAGCTTCAGGCTGGTGCTGCCATCGTTGGTTTTCAACTCGAGACCGTTGTTCCACCTGGCATTGATGCCAAGAGGGTCAACCTCATCCTGCCCCCACAGACCGCCGGCAAGAAGACAGGCGGTCAAGAATGCAAAACCGTACTTCATAGAAGAGCCTCCAAATAAGATGGTTTACTGTCTAGTGTTTTCCGCTTTCAGGCCGGCCGGCAAGACACCCGCAGAACAAGGCCGATAATCTTTCTTCGGCAACAGAAAGAAAAAGCAGAGGTAAAAATGGCCGGAAAAAAAAAGGGCAACGCGGCGCACCCGTAAAACAACGCAGCAGCGTGATTCCAGGCGATCATAAAAAATACGGCCGGCCCGGGATGCCCCTCGGATGCCCGGGCAACGAGAACCCGTTGAACCAGCGCCGAGGGACATATTGATACTGCCCTCGATGGCTCAACCACAGCGAGAGGAGCCTGGTTGCTGATGAATTGATGGGCAACCCACTGTAAAGATCCGGCGAAGAGAAACGCCGGCGCGGTATTTCCGATCGCTGCCCCCCACCACTGGGGAATGGGAAGAGGGCTCGGCAACCATCGAAGTTCGGACGCCGAAACCTCCCGGCTAGCCGGTAATAAACAGGGGCTCTAGTCGACCGTCCAGGTCTCGCCGCCTGCGAGAAGCGCGGCCATGTCACCGGCATTGGGATGCTCCCTGGCGGTCGCCACCTGCTCGTCAAGCAGGCCATCGTAGGTGGGCTTGTCGATCGCCCTGAAGACTCCGACGGGAACCGGCGTTGATTCGTCGGCATCCTCCATCCTCGCGAGCAGGTTGGCAAGGGTCGGGACCGGCGTCTTCTCGTCATGGACAAGCAGGCTGGACTCCTCAGCCCCATTGGCGAGGTCGACGACGACCGGATTGAGACCATCGAGACGAATGCCCTTGTCTCTCTCCTTGCCGAAGACCATCGGCTGGCCATGCTCGAGGACAACCGTCCTGTCATCGCGGACCTTCTTGTCAGCAAAGGACTTGAAAGCGCCATCGTTGAAGATGTTGCAGTTCTGGTAGATCTCGATGAACGCGCTTCCCTTGTGCCGAGCCGCCCGCTTGAGAATACTCGCAAGGTGCTTGGTGTCGGCATCGATCGTCCGGGCGACAAAGGTCGCCTCGGCCGCCAGCGCCAGGCTGAGCGGATTGAGGGGATAGTCCACCGAGCCGTGAGGTGTAGTCTTGGTCTTCTTGCCCTGCTCGGAGGTCGGAGAGTACTGTCCCTTGGTGAGACCGTAGATCCGGTTGTTAAAGAGGAGGATCTTCAGATCGACATTCCGCCGCAGGGCATGGATAAGGTGGTTGCCCCCGATGCTCAGAGCATCACCGTCTCCCGTGACGACCCAGACCTGCAATTCGGGCCGCGAGATCTTCAGCCCGGAGGCGAAGGTCGGCGCGCGGCCGTGAATGGAATGAAAACCGTAGGTGTTCATGTAATAGGGAAAACGGCTCGAGCAGCCAATCCCCGAGATGACCGCCACGTTCTCACGCGGGATTCCCTGTTCCTGGCAGATCTCCGGCATGGTCTTCTGCATCTGGGTGAGGATCGAATAATCTCCGCAACCGGGACACCAACGGACAATCTGATCGGAGGTGAAGATCTTGCGATCGTACTCCTCGATCTCTTTGAGTTTTTCAGGTGAAAGCTCAGGCTTCGCTGTCATTTTTCTTTCCGGCTGCATGCCGCTTGTTGAGAAGGAAAAGCTCCCCGTAACGATCTAAAGAAGCTCCTCTATTTTCTGCTCGATCTCCCCGATCTGGAACGGCTGCCCCTCAACCTTGTTGAGGCCCTCGGCATCGATACAGAACCTGGCGCGAATGAGGAAAAGCAGCTGGCCCATATTGAGTTCGGGAATCAGTATCTTTTTAAATTTTCCGAGAACCTCTTCGATGTTGGCCGGGAACGGATTGAGGTGGCGCAGATGGGCGGAGGAAACCCTTCCGCCGCGGTCGCGCACCCGGTTCACCGCCGAGGTAATGCTTCCGTAGGTACTTCCCCAGCCGAGCACCAGCACGTCGCCGCCATCGGGGTCGCCGTGAACCTCGAGCTCGGGAATGCTCTGCGCGATCCGCGCGACCTTCTCAGCTCGCAGCAGCGTCATCTTCTGGTGATTGTCGGGATCGTAGCTGACGTTGCCCGTGTTTTCCTCCTTCTCGATGCCGCCGAGGCGGTGCTCCAGACCCGGGGTTCCAGGTATGGCCCAGGGACGCGCCAGCGTCTCGGGATCACGCTGATACGGCAGGAAGCCCTCAGGATCGGTGGCATTCGCGACCTCGATTTCGGGAAGATCTTCAACCGCCGGGATATTCCACGGTTCGGCGCCATTGGCCAGGTAACCATCGGAGAGATACATGACCGGAACCATGTATTTTGTAGCTATCCTGATGGCCTCGATCGCCATGGTAAAGCAATCGGTGGGTGACTGGGGCGCCACGATCGCCACGGGGCACTCGCCGTTGCGCCCGAACATCGCCTGCAGAAGATCGGCCTGTTCCGTCTTGGTGGGCAGCCCGGTCGAAGGCCCCCCCCGCTGGACGTTGATGATGATCAACGGCAGCTCGGTCATGACCGCGAGGCCGATGGCCTCTGCCTTGAGAGCGACCCCGGGGCCGCTGGTCCCGGTGAGGCCGATCGCGCCGCCAAAGGCCGCGCCGATAGCAGAGCCGACAGCGGCGATTTCATCTTCGGCCTGGAAGGTCTTGACGCCAAAGTGCTTGAAGTTCGACAGGCCCTCGAGAATCGAACTGGCCGGAGTAATCGGGTAGCTACCGTAAAAGAGCGGCCGCTTGGCCAGCTGCGCCCCGGCTACAAATCCAAGCACCGCGGCCTGGTTGCCCATCAGCATGCGATAGTTTCCAGGCGTGAGCTTCGCCTTACCGACCTGGAAGCGGCCGGTAAAAACCTCGACCGTGTCGGCGTAATTGTAGCCGGCGACCAGGGCCTTCTTATTGGCCTCGAAGACCTCTTCCATCTTACCGAATTTTTTCGTCATCAGCCCGAGGGTGGCCTCAAGCGAACGATCGTACATCCACAGCATGATACCAAGAGCGAACATGTTCTTGCAGCGGCCGGCGAGCTTGTGGCTGATTCCCGTATCCTTGACCACCTCGAGGGTGAGACTGGTGAGGGGCACGGCGTGAACATTGTAGCCTTCGAGAGCGCCGGTCTCGCGCGGATCTTCCGCGTAGCCCGCCTTCTTGAGGTTGTTCTTACGAAATGTGTCTGAATTGAGGATGATCGTCCCGCCGCGGACAAGATCCCTGAGATTGACCTTGAGGGCCGCCGGGTTCATCGCCACCAGGACCTCGGGAGTATCCCCGGGAGTCATGATCTGCAGCGAGCTGAAATTGAGCTGGAAGCCGCTCACCCCGGGCAGGGTTCCGGCGGGGGCGCGAATCTCGGCGGGGAAATCCGGCAGGGTGCTGATATCGTTGCCGGCGAGAGCCGAGTTATGCGTAAAGAAAGACCCGGTTATCTGCATGCCATCGCCGGAGTCCCCGGCGAAACGAATGACAACCTTGTCGACCGTCTTCGGGGCTGAATCCCCGGATCCACCGTCCTGTAAAGGCGAAGCTTGAGTCTCGACTACCATCTTGATCCTATTAACCTGCCGGGAAAGCACAGGCCGAAGAAAGCTCTTCGAGCCCGCTCTCCTATGCAGATTTTACCCCCAGAAACACTCTATCTCTCTTGCTGTAACCAAAAATCTTTTAATTGATGTTCGAGTTTTTTTAGCCCTGACAGCCGGGCCAGGCGGACTCCATCCAGAAGATAAAAACTCAAACCTGCTCAACAAATTCCGGGCGTAAAGACTGCGGTCCTGGATTAAAAAAAACTACGGCCTGCGGTGGTGCCCAGCGAAATCGCCCCGACCGTGCGACACCCCGAAGACGAGTCGAAGATTAACCCAATTAAGCAGGTCGGTCCAATAATTCCATCCGGCATTTCAGTAGTTTTTTATTCTCCCATCGAAACCCTCCAACCGCAGGCAGGCCACCCGCTGAATGGACAATCATCGTCACCTCGCGGGCCTCATTTTCGGCGTTTATTACGTTATCAGAACCTCGCGGAGATTCGCGCTGACGGCGCAATGCTCTCCGGTTGAATGACTTCCGCCCAATGGCCCATAAAGCTCTTTCCGGGCATGAGAGTTGCTTTCTGTCTCAGGGGGAGATGACGTCTGAACGTAACCAGGAAGCTTTTAAGAAAGAAATCAATGAGACGATCCGCGCTGCTGGCCCTCGCTCTGACGCTTTCAGCCACCTCGGTCCCGGCGATCGACGTGGATCTGCAGGAGATCCTCGGCCGGGGAGATTCAAATAATGACGGCCGGGTCGATATCAGCGATGCGGGCTTTCTCTGCCTCTACCTCTTCGCCGGAGGCCGGCAGCCTCCCTGCCTGAACCAGGCCGATGTCGACGATAACGGAAGGCTGGACCTCTCCGACGTGGTCTACCTGAACAGCTGGCTTTTCGGCGGCGGCGAGGCGCCCCCTTCTCCCGGTCCTTTCACCCAGTTTTGTTCCGTTGACCTGACCCTGCCAAACCTCTCCTGCGAGTCGGGATGCGGCTCGAGGTCCTACTGACTGAGGAATGGTCCGAAAAACTGAACATATTATCGGCAAAAGACTTAGGCCCCTTTAGAGGGCATAACGGGATGGACATCACCGCTCTCCATCCGTAGGATGCGGGGCTTGTTCGAGCGCCGGCTTACCCTCTGGAGCGCGATGCGAAAATGCCCCCTCAAGAGATCACCAACAGACCCTCGCCGCTGCCTGAGAACTGGCTGAAGAAGTTCTTCCGCAGAGCCGACCTCGATGCTTCCTACAGGAATCTCGATGGCGTCCGGCATTTCCATGCCGAGACGATGCGGGGACGAATCCGGTCGCTCCAGCTGCGCTTCGCGGAGGCGTGGGATCATTTCGACCAGGCTCAATCGCTGATCTCGGAATCGCCCAAGACCATTCCGAACCTGGTCCGGCAGTTTGTCCTCGAGATCTACTCCTTCAACAATGCCCTGCTGGAAAGATCGGTTTCTTCGGACTGCCCGATGGCCGAGTTCTCTCTGCCTCCGCTGGACCCGAATATCCTTGATGAGTATCCGGAGATCCGCTACGTGCTGGAGTTGCGCCGCAACTCCGAGGCGATGCTCAGGCTCCATACCGGCGAGCTGGACCGCGCCCGGGCGATCTACGAATCGCTGCTGAAGGAAAAGCCCATGAACAAGGCCGAGCTCCTCGTGGTCTATTACCTCGGCCTGGCCGCCTGCGAGGCCCAGGGCGGCTCCCGCGAGAAGGTTGAAGGCCACCTGGAGAGCGCGAGCCTGGCCGCCCAGACCCTGCAGAAGACCCTCAACCAGGCCAGCGCCGCAGCGCAGCTCAACGCCTTCTACAAGTTCACCGGCAACGGACAGAAAGCGATGGAGTGGAAGCTCTTCCTCAGCCGGCTGAATTGCCCCCAGGAAACGATCTCCCTCTTCACCCTGAGAGCGGAAAAGATCCACAGCCGCTGCTCGGAAAAGGGCCGCCTGGTCCTCCTCTGATTCCCGTTCGAACACAGGCTACGCGCGTCTTCTTTTCTTTCAGGCCATCTTTGTTACTATCGGGGTCACTCAGGCCCGCCAACGTAACAACCGGCTGGCTGAAAACAACGCGGTCAACAAAGCAAGCAAAAGGTGCCAGCACGTGCGAATTCGAATCTTTCCGGTCCTCCTTCTCGCCCTCACGGCCGTCCTTGCCTCGTGCGCTCCCTCCGGGAAACCCACGGGCGTGGTCTGCACCACCGGCATGATCACAGATGCGGCGCGGATCATCTCGGGTGACCACATGCAGGTCACGGGTCTCTGTGGGCCGGGCATCGACCCCCACCTCTACCAGGCCACGCGGGCCGACCAGGAGATCCTCCTCAATGCCCGCCTCGTCCTCTACCACGGGATCCATCTCGAGGGCAAGATGGGTGACCTGCTGGCCCGAGTTAAGAAGAAACCCCGAGAAGGTCAGCACATCGCCGCTGTCGCAGATGTCATCGACAAGGAAAAGCTCATCAGGAATAAGCTCGTCGGAGACTATCCGGACCCCCACACCTGGTTTGATCTCCAGCTCTGGAAGACCTCGGTCGAAGAGCTCGGCAAGGCCCTGCAGAGCGCCGACCCCGCCAACGCCTCGAGCTATGATTCGGCCACGAAGGCCTACCTTGCGGAGCTGGAGAAAACCCACCGTTGGGCTCTCGCGAGGACCGCCCAATTACCGGTCGAGAAGCGCAAGATCGTCACCAGCCACGATGCCTATAATTATTTCGCCCGCGCCTACGGCTTCGAGGTAAAGGGACTGCAGGGCATCAGCACCGAGACCAAGCCGGGGCTCCAGAACATCAGGTCGGCGGCGAAGTACATAACGGCTAACAACATCCCCGTCATCTTCGCCGAAACATCTGTTCCGCGCGATGCGATCGAAAAGGTCGCCGAGCTGGCCGGCTGCAAAATCTGCGAGCACGAGCTCTACAGTGATGCGGTCGGAGAGCCTGGCTCGCCGACGGCATCTTATATCGGGATGTTTCGTTACAATCTCGAAACCATCATCGGCGCCCTGGGCGACAACGGCGAGGGTGAAAAATGACCGCGGCGCCGATTGAAATCCATGACCTGACGGTTTCCTACGACCAGAAGCCCGTGCTCTGGAACATCGATATCGAAATTCCCGAGGGCGCCCTGGTTGGAATCATCGGCCCCAACGGCGCGGGGAAATCAACCCTGCTGAAATCCGTCATGGGACTGCTGGACCCGTCTTCCGGCTGGGTAAAGATTTACGGGGACCCGATCGAACGGCAGAGAGCGACCGTTGGCTACATCCCCCAGCGCGAAGAGGTCGACTGGGACTTCCCGATCACGGTTCGCGACCTGGTGCTCATGGGAAGATACGGGCATCTCGGACTCCTTCGCCGACCGGCTGCGGCTGACAGGGAAATAGTCAACAACGCCCTTGAAGAGGTGGGCATGACCTCCTTCGCCGATCGACAGATCGCCAACCTCTCCGGCGGCCAGCAGCAGAGGATCTTTCTGGCCAGGGCGCTGGCCCAGGAGAGCCGGGTCTACCTGATGGATGAACCCTTCGCCGGAGTTGACGCCACAACCGAGAAAGCCATCGTCAGGCTGCTGAAGCAGATGCGCGCCGAAAAGCGAACCCTGCTGGTCGTCCATCATGACCTGCAGACAGCGTCAGAGTATTTCGACCACCTCCTGCTTCTGAACCGCCGACTGGTCGCCTTCGGACCAACCGAGGAGGTCTTCACCGAGGAGCTGCTGCGCAAGACCTACGGCGGGCACCTCACGGTCCTCTCTCAAGCCGGCGAGGCGATCCGCCAGTCCAGGGACGGCAAGAAATGAGCTTCGTCGACCAGACAGCGGAATTCTTCGCGAACCTCGTCGGCTACGGAAGTTCACCGGGATCGACCATCAGCGCGGTTCTCGGAGCCTGCCTCTCCGGCCTGACCTGCGGAGCTCTCGGCAGCTTCATCATCCTGCGGCGCATGTCGCTATTCGCTGACATGCTCGCTCACGCGGCACTTCCCGGAGTGGCGATAGGCTTCATCCTTGCCGGCAGCAAGAGCACCCCGGCCCTGCTGCTCGGCTCACTCGTGGCCGGGCTGCTCGCCGCGGCGCTCACCCGCACCATCACCTCGTATTCGCGAATCAAGGACGACGCCAGCCTCGGCATAACCCTGAGCCTGTTCTACGCCATCGGCATCTGGCTGCTGAGCTGGATCACGCGGCGGGGGGGCGACCTGGGGGCGAAAGCCTCCGGCCTGAATCAATACCTCTTCGGAAATTCGGCGATCATCACCACCGTTGACCTCCTCTTTCTCGCCTCGGCGGCCCTCGTCGTCCTGGCGGTGATCGGCCTCTTCTTCAAGGAAATATCCTCCTCGATCTTCGATCCATCCTTTACGGACTCCATCGGCCTGCCCCGGAAGTTCTTCGAGAACCTGCTGTTGGTTCTGCTGACCCTCGTCATCGTCGTCAGCTTGAAAATACTCGGGGTGATCCTCGTGGCCGCCCTCCTGGTCATCCCGCCCGCCACAGCCTACCTCCTGACCGACAAGCTGCCCCGGATGGTCCTGCTGTCGGCCGTTCTCGGGGGGCTGGCCGGCTTCGGCGGAGTCTACCTGGATTTCGTATTGCTGCTGGACGAAGAAGGCAACGGTGTCGGAGGAGGAGCCGCTATCGTCTGCCTGGCCTTCCTCGGGCTCATGGCGGCGTTCCTGGCCTCGCCCCGCCACGGGGTCCTTGGACGCTATCTCCGCCACAAGAGGCTGGGGCTGAAAACCCTGAGGGAGAACCTGCTGACCTCGGCCTGGCGGATCGGGGAGCGCGGCGGGGAGCTCGCCGCCATTCCGATCGCCGACCTGGCCAGCGAGCGCGGCGAAGAGCCCTCCGCCACCAGGCTGCTCGCCCGGCGCATGAACGGCTCCGGCTGGGGACACCTCCAGAGCGATCGCCTGGTTCTCACGCCAAGCGGGCAGGAGAGGGCGCGCACGCTGATGCGCGGACATCGCCTGTGGGAGATCTTCCTGCAGCGGGAAGCCTCCCTGGCTCCTGATCATGTGCACGCGGGAGCCGAGGAGATCGAACACTTCCTGGATGCCGAAACCGTCCGGGAACTGGAAGAGCTTCTCGACAATCCAGAAACCGATCCACACGGCAAGACGATTCCACCAGGAGAGAAATCATGACCCGCCTGGCACTCGAGCTCTCTCCCGTGCTGGGCGTCGCGCAGCTCTGGTTCAAGGACTTCGACACCTGGCCGCTGCTGATGGCCCTGCTGGTCTCATTGAGCTGCGGGCTCCTGGGGACTGTTTTCCTGGTACGCCGCACGGCCCTGCTCGGCGACGCGGTCAGCCACAGTGTCCTTCCCGGCATCGCGGGAGGCCTGCTGCTTGCCGGAATCGTACTCGAGCACGATGAGGAGAGCGCCTTCGGCGCCTCGCCAACGATGCTCTTCATCCTTGCCGGCGCGCTCGTGGCGGGCCTCGCCTCGACAATGCTCATCGAAGCCCTCCATCGGCATTCCCGGATCAAGCCGGACACGGCCCTCGGAGCGGTCTTTCCCGCCTTCTTCGCCGGCGGGGTCATCCTCATCAGGCTGTTCTTCACGGACACTCACTTCGACGAAAATTGCGTGTTTTACGGAGCTCTCGAAAACATCTTTGATTTCAGAGATGTGGCGCCCACTCTTTTCTGCTCCATCCTCGTGGTGCTCTTCTTCCTGGGTTTCTACAAGGAGATCCTCATCACCAGCTTCGACCGCCAGCTGTCTGGCGCTCTCGGCTTGCCCGTCGGCCTGATGAACCTCCTGCTGATAAGCCTGCTGGCGCTGGCGGTGGTGGTCGCCTTCGAGGCCGTTGGCGCGATCCTGGTGATCGCCCTGCTGATCATTCCTCCTGCCACGGCCCAGCTCCTGAGCTGTCGATTCAACAGGGTTCTCATCCTCTCCGCCCTCTTCGGCCTCAGCGCCGCCTTCCTCGGTTGCTGGATGACGATCATCCTCCAGGTCGCCGGCTTCGCTACCCTCAGGGCGCCAACCATCGCCGTCGTTGCCAGCCTGCAGTTCCTCCTCGCGCTGGTCTTCAGCCCTGCGCAGGGGCTGCTGGCGCAGGCGCTGAGAAAGAGAGCGCTCGAGTCAAGAATTCTCGAGGAGAACCTGCTGGGATCCGTCTACCGCCTGGGCGGGACTCCATCGGCGGAAGCTGTCACCCTGGAAGAAGCCGCGACGCGCCTCGGCTATCCTCCAGAAAAGCTGGGCGCCGCCCTTCGGCGCTGCAGGATCCGCGGCGAGCTGACGGTTGGAAGCGAGGGAATCCTGCTGACCACGCAGGGGCGTGAAAAAGTAGGCGGGATCATCCGCGGCCACCGGCTCTGGGAGAGCTACATGATCCATGAGATGGGCGCGGCGACCGACCATGTGCACGATGCGGCAGACCACATCGAACACCATCTGCAGCCCTCCCTGGTGAAAGAGCTGGAAAAGCTGCTGGGCCATCCCGAGCTGGATCCGCACGGAAGCGAGATCCCCTGAGAAGGGACGTCACTCAGCTCCCGGCCTGGGAATCCTGGCGAGCTTCTTGAGCGCCTCGGCCGCGCGCTTGACGTAGTCTTTCTCCTCCAGCAGCCCCTTGTAGAGCGTCTCGGCCTCCTCGTAGCTCTTCACCTTCACGAGAGCGTTCGCCTGCCTGTAGCGCAAGGTCCGCGAGACGATACCGGAGGCCAGGCCCTCGGCGCAGATCTCCGCGCAGCGCTGGTAATCACCGGCCGAGTAGAGCCGGCTGGTGTATTCCTTGTAGAGCGCGGATTCGGGACGCTTCTTGAGCAGGGCCTCGATCTTCTTGGAGATGGCCGACCGGCCGGCGGGAGGCTTCACGGCCAGGAGCTCACGGATGAGATCGGAGCGGGTCGGATCAACCTGCTGAACGAGCCGCAGGATTCGCTCCCTCGCGGCCTGGTCATCCGGCTGGGTCTGGCGAAGATCTTTCACCAGGTTGAGCAGCCACTCGGCTGAACAATTCAGCGCCACCTGCCGAGGACTCAGCTTCTGGATAGCCCGGACACCGTAGCTGGCCGCCTGCTTGCGGTCACCCCCCTCACGATGGTAGACGCTCAGGTCGGCGAGGCCCACGAAGGTCTGCTCCAGGAAGGCCCGGGCCTCCTCCAGGGAGCCTGCGGCCTCGGTCTTCTTCTTGGCCTTGCGGAAGCCCCGGGACCTGTCCAGCAGAGCCAGGCCGCGCTGCAGATCCCACCTGGCCTTGACCGCGCTCTCGGTCCAGACCTGGAAGGCTTTTTCATCGGAGTACTCACTGGAGCGATAGGCCGCCCTGAAGGCATCGAAGGCCTTGAGAGGCTGGCGCAGGCGCAGCATCACCTCGCCGTAGACCTGGAGCCCCCGAACGGAATTGGCGCGCTCGAGGAGGGCCCGGTTGACCCAGCTGCGCGCGGCCACGAGGTTCTCCTGGCGGAGCATGGTCTCGGCGATGCCAACCGCCACCTCGGGTACACCCGGACGCTCGGCCTCCGCCGCCATGAACGACTCCAGCGCGTCATCGTACCGGGCGCGGTCAAGCGCCTTGTAGCCTGCAAGGGTCCGGTCCAGAAACTTCGAGGATGGGAGATCAAGCTCGTCGTAGATCTGAATATAGAACCTGAACTCATCGCCGGTGGAAGACTCCTTGACCCGAACGGTGTTCCGGCCGCGCCGGACCCAGGCGTAAACCTCGTCCTGGTCTTCGCCAATGTCACGGCGGGCGAAGTTCGAATGGATCAGCTCATCGTTCAGCCAGAGCTTGATCCCATCTCCGGAACCGATCCCGAAACGCACCCAGCCCGCCTTGCGGGAGACGAACTGGCAATAGCCATAGCCGATGCCCGCCCCCTCGATCTCGAGTACCTCGCGAAAATCAACCCGGGGTCCCTTCGCTTTCTTCCAGCGGCAGACCCTTCCATCTCCGGTGTACTTGGCAGCGGAGTTGAACTTTTCTTTTTCCGGTTTCAGCTCGGCGTCAAAGCTCTTCTTGCCCTCGTATTTTAACGGAGCCAGGATATGCCAGTCCGTCAGAGGCACCGGCTCGAGCTCTTCGGCCCTCTTCAAACGAAGAGTCGACCCCAGGACCATACGGGCCTGCTCGAGCTTTCCCTGGCCGATGAGGATCTCCGAGAGAAACTTACGGGGAATCGGGTTCTTCTTGTCGGTACGCCAGAACTCCGCGAAGACCTTGCCCGGAGCGCTCCTGCGGCCACGCTTGAATTCGCTGACGGCGGCGTTGATTTTTGGAGCCCACTCGAGATATTTCGACTCTTTCCCGGTTCCACCGATCTTCGGGTTGATGGTGGAGCCGGCCGGAGCCCCGAGCTGGCGGGTTGGAACCTGTGCAAAGGCGGGAAGCGCCCAGGAAACCTGCACCAGAATGAAGAGAGACAGGCCATTAAGCAGTTTTAAGCAATTTGAACGAAAACTCATGTCACCACCATTAAAACCGCTTTTCAGGCGGAAATGCAGATAGATGAGACGCTGGACTAAGCGGAAGCCCTGAAAAGATTTGGATGTTAGCGAATTCAACAAACTATAATAGGTAACTTAGAGGGTAGTGCAAAGCTTGAATACACTTAGATCTACTGAAAGAGTCATGATGAGGTCCCCACAAAACAGACTTGTCGGAATTCTGATCGTTTTTTCCGGTATCCTTCTGGGCACTGCTGCCCAGGCCGCTCCCAAACTGCCTGAACCAGAAAAAGCCGCGGCGGACGTCAACCTGCTCCTCCGTGAGATCTGGAGTGAAGCCTTCACCAACGCGGCGCCGATGGCTTCGGAGGGAGCTTTTTTCAGGCGCCTGTCGATCGATCTGCGAGGCGTCATTCCCTACCCGGATGAGATTGACCAGTTTCTCAACGACCGCTCGCGAAACAAGGTCAGCAAATGGTCAAGCTGGTTTCTCCAGACTCCCGATCATGCCGAGTTCGAGGCTGAGGTCTGGGAACACACCCTGATCGGAAGAAAGGGAAATACCGACGGGCTCGACCGCGGCAGCTTCCGCACCTGGCTGCGGAAAAGCTTCCTGGCCAACAAACCCTACAACGAGCTCTCACGCGAGATCCTCCTGAGCGCGGGGCTTCCCAGCAACGACCCTGCGGTTAACTTCTACCTGCGCTACGAGGCCAAGCCCGAAGACCTGGCCGGCAAGGTCGCCCGAGTCTTCCTCGGCACTCGAATCGAATGCGCCCAATGCCATGACCACCCCTATGCTGACGTCAAGCGCGAGGAGTTCTTCGGCTTTGCCGCCTTCTTTGCCCGCACCCAGCGCTACCGCGACTACGACCGCGCCGGCGGCGATTCCCGCAGATACGGGATCCGCGCCCGAGACAGTGGAGAGCTGACCATGCCGCCGATGAAAAAAGGTCATCGCGCCATGGAGATCCAGCCGATGTACTTCGGCGTACACTACGACAGGCCGGAAAACTACAGCCCCCTCGATCCCCTCCCCAAGTCGAAGACCAAGGGCAGCAAGCTCGACCGGAAGAAAATGGAATCGAAGATGATGATGGCCCGCAAGGGCTCGAAGGTTACCGACTACGGGGCCTCCAGCCGCCGCAAGAACCTGGTCAAATGGCTGACCTCGGACAAGAACAAGTACTTTGCACGCAGCCTGGTCAACCGGGTCTGGGCACGCTTCCTCGGCAAAGGCTTCGTCAACCCGATCGACGACTTCTCGGAAGACTCCAAGATCATCCTGCCCGAGGTGCTCGAGTACCTGACCCGGGACTTCGTGGCCAGCGGCTACGACCTCCGGCGGCTGCAGAAGATCATCGTCCTCACCGGGGCCTACCGCCAGCAGGCTGTCCAGGGAGTTCCCGGAGGAATCGTGCCGGGAGAAGAACACGACCTCTTCACCACCATCCCCATCCGTCCCCTCGAGCCCGAGGTGCTGGTGCGGTCGGTCCTCAGGGCTACCGGCATGGAAGACCCCCACTCGGAGAACAACGCCCGCCAGGTGAAGAGCTACGTCCAGAAGGCTGAGCGCGAATTTGTCAGGCGCTTCGGAGTCGACGAGACAGAAAAGCGGACGGAGTTCCAGGGGACGGTGCTGCAGGTGCTGCTCCTCTTTAACGGCGAGTTCACCTCGAGCAAGGCGCCGGCCTCGAGGCCCTATCACGCCAGCTATCAGAAAAAGTATCCTGGAAACCTGGATGTGGTCCTGCACGGCATCGCGCCGAACAGGCATGTCGATCAGCTCTTCCTGGCGAGCCTGGGCCGTCTGCCTTCGGCCGCCGAGAGAAGCGCCTTCGCCCGCCACGCGCAAGCGGCAAGGAACGATGCCCAGCGGCAGTCGGCGCTTGCCGATATTCACTGGGCTCTGCTGAACTCCGCGGAGTTCCTGCATTCAAGCTAAACAAAAGAACCGGTACGCCTCGCACACCTCGCGCGGCATGAAAGGAACGAAAATGAAACCACTTGATACGAATGCAACGATGCGAAACAGCAGCCCTTCCCAGGACCGCCGTGACTTCCTCAGGGTTGGAGTCGGCGGCCTCGGCTGCTCGATGGTACTTGGCTGGGCCTCTGGAAGCTCAGCCTCCCCGCTCCAGGCCCAGGACAGCAGCCGCGGCAAAACGGCTGTCGGAGGCGTACAGCCCTGGCAAAAGGGCAAGGCCAAGAGCTGCATCCTCGTCTGGCTCGGCGGAGGCCCCAGCCAGCTCGACACCTGGGACCCGAAACCCGACCATCAAAACGGCGGAGAGACCAAGGGGATCGATACCGCCGGTGGCTTCCAGGTCGCGCAACATTACCCCGGGGTCGCGAAGGAATCGAAAGATGCCTGCCTTGTCCGCAGCCTGACCTCCCCCGAGGGCGACCACTCCCGCGGCAGCTACCTCATGCACACCGGCTACAGGATGACCGGCGCGATCACCCACCCGTCCTTCGGCGCCCTGGTCGCCAAGGAGTTGGGCAAGGAGAACTCGGATCTCCCTCACTTTGTCTCGATCGGCGGAGGATCCTACGGACCGGGCTACCTCGGAGTGCGCTATGGACCCTTCCAGGTCGACAACCCCGCCCGCCCGGTACCCTATCTGCAGTATCCCGGCGACGTGGACAAGAGCCGCTTCAATTCCCGGCTCGGGTTGCTTGGCATGCTGGACAATAAGTACCTCTCATCGAAACGCGGCGAGTTCCTCGCCGGGCACCGAACCGTGCGCAAGAAAGCTCTCAGTCTCCTGGACTCCCCCAGCGCCAAGGTCTTCGATGTCCGCAACGAGCCCGAGGCTGTCCGCAAGGGCTTCGGCCTGAACAATTTCGGCCTCCAGTCGCTGATGGCGGCGCGGCTCGTACAAAAGGGCGTTCCCTTTGTCCAGATGAACCTCGGCGGCTGGGATACCCATACCAACAACTTCAACGCCGTGAGTGCGCGAGCCGCGATCCTCGATCCCGCCCTCAGCGGACTCATGAAGGAGCTTCGCTCCAAGGGCCTGCTCGACTCGACGCTGATCGTCTGCATGGGCGAGTTCGGAAGAACCCCGAAGATCAACCGCAACAACGGGCGCGATCACTTCCCGCGCTGCTTCAGCGCCCTGGTCGCCGGCGGCGGGGTCAAGGGCGGAACCGTCATCGGCTCCTCGAGCGCCGATGGGCAGGAGGTGAGAAACCGCCCTGTCCTTATCGGCGAGCTCTACTCGACCCTGCTCTCCATGCTCCGGATCAACCCGGTCAAGGAGAACAAGCTGGCCATTGGGCGCGCCATCAAGATGGCCGATTCCGACGAGCCGGTCACCGAGATGTTCATCTGACCCAAGCCTGGAAAACAACCCCCCCGCCTCCGCCGGGAGACGGGGGGTTTTTTCATCCGCTGGCGAGACGTCCGGTGCGCGTCAGCGAAACAGGAGCGTCCCGAAATCCTTCGGCCTGTGAAAATCTCCTTTTACCGGCGACCACTCCCACTTTGTCGTCTGCTCTCTGTCGTAATCCACTCGGTAGAAATTAGCCCGCCAGCGCTCGCCCTTCTTCGGCGGGGAGGCCAGCAGGGGCGTCAGCAGCTTGAAGGGGATGAAGAACTCCGCCCTCCACCCCTTGATCACGGCGCCCGGCTTCAGCTGGTTACCAATGACGCCGGTCTTCTTGCGAGTCCTGCGATCGCCCGAGTAATGCCAGGGAAGCCAGCCCATGATGCGATTGGAGATGTTCGTCACCATGAGAGGCAGCTCATGGTTCAGGGGGGAGATCTCGTACTCAAAATAGAGCGGCTGGCTTTCATCGGGCCAGAGGAAGACCTCGAACACGTCCTCAAGAAAGAGATCCATGAAATCTTTCTGCATCGTCGCCGTCAGCAGCTCGTCACTGCCGACCATGAAGAAATAGAGCCCTGTCGAGGAGTACACGGCCTTGAACCGAGAAAAATAGGTGAGCCCGCCCTCGCCCTCCCGCTTCATCTCCCCCCAGGCAGCCTGCCCCCAGGCCTCGGCTCCGCCGGCGCCGGTCACCTCAAAATCTTTGACCTTTACGACCTCGTAGATCTTGTCGGACTTGCCGGTGGAGACCGACGGGGAACCGGCGGCAAACACTATTGCGAGGAGCAGGAAAACAGGGAGCTTCACCTTTCTAACCTCCTTGAAAAAAAACCAACACGATGATGAGGGACGGGGATTCTTTACTTCACCGGAACCTCGGTTAACCTGAGGTGAACGCCGACGAAGACAAGCCCCAGGCCTCATTCTCCAGGAGAAAAATCATGCGTGAACTCGACGCCGAAACGAGGGAGACCATTGTCCGAATCATTAAAAGCTGTGTCTATGGTGATCTGGCGACCATCTGCCCTGTCGAGAACAGCCCCCGGGTGCGCCCGGTCTGCGCCTTTCTCCAGGATGACCTCTCGATCCTCATTCCAAGCCACAGTCAGACCCGGAAGATCGAGGAGCTGCGCGCCAATCCAAAAGTGGAGATCTGCTTTGTCGACGCCGAGCACTGGCAGGTGCGGGTCGCCGGAACAGCCGTGGTGGTCGAAGACGCCTCCGTCAAGAAGAAGCTGATGGAGACCATGTTGAGTCCCCAGCTCTGGCGCGGCTTCTTCCCCGACGGGGAGACGGACGAGCGCTTCGTGCTCTACCGTATCCAGCCGAAATCCTTCGAATGGATGAAGGAGTGGGAGCTGAGCTACCGGAGGGTCGAGCTCTAATCCGAGGTCATTGCCCGGCGCCCTTGAGCAGCTCGACAAAGGCCTTCAGCAGCGGCGTGTTGTCATGCCAGGTCCTGGCGGTAACCAGGTTGCCGTCGATCACCGTCGGCTCATCAACATAGGAGGCGCCGCCCTGCTCGACATCGAGAGCGCACTTGGCCACGGTGGTCAGCGTCCTGCCCTCGATGCAACCGGCGGCCGTGAGGATCTCGACGCCATGACAGAGCGCCGCGACCGGCTTGCCGGTCTCGAAGAAGTGGCGCGTCAGCCTCAGCAGGTCCTCGTCGTAGCGCAGGTACTCCGGCGCCCGGCCGCCTGAGACGAACAGCCCGGCGTATTCGCCCGGGTCGACATCCCTGAAGGCCACGGTCGCCTCGATATGATAGCCGGGAGTCTCCTGGGTGATGTCCCACTCGGAGTCGGGGGGAATCTCGTGCATGACCATGTGATAACGGCGCGCCTCCGGGCCGGCGACCACGACCTCGAAATCATCCTCGGGCAGACGAAAAACCGGGTACATGGTGTCGAGCACCTCGGTCGCATCACCGATGGGCAGCAGGACCTTTGGCATTGGCAAGCTCTCCGACAGTGTTCCAGTCGTCAACTATGCTGGCGACAAGGCCAGCGAGGCGGGTTATTGTAACCAAAAGTCCTGTTTCGGTCTGTCCAGGATCACGCACGATGGGTCATTCTTTTTACAGCTGCGACTGGGGCACCTCAAACTTCAGGCTGAGGCTGGTCCATTTACCCTCGCTGGAGGTCACCGGCGAGCTCCGCACAGCCGATGGCATCGACCGCCTCGAGGGCGATGATCCCGGCCGCTTCGCCACCTATCTCATCGACAGGATCAACGAGCTTTCCCGCTCCGAAGACCAGGCCTCCGAGATCCCCCTGTGGATCTCCGGCATGGCCAGCTCGTCGATCGGCTGGCGTGAGCTTGACTACGCCCGCCTCCCGTTCCCTCTCGACGGCAGCGGGGCGGTCGTCGCCGCCCTGGGACCTCTCTCCGAGAACCACCCCTGCCCCGTGCGCCTGGTCTCAGGCCTCAGAAGCGAGGACGATGTCCTTCGTGGCGAGGAGACCGAGGCTCTCGGACTGCTGAAGCTCCTCGGCAGGACAGGAGAAGAGACCCTGCTTATCCTGCCCGGCACCCACTCCAAGCACCTCCAGGCACGCGGGGGCGAGCTCACCTCCCTGAGAACCTTCATGACCGGCGAGCTCTACGCGGTCCTCTCCCGGCACAGCATCCTCCGCCACACCGTGGAAGAGCCTGAAACCCTCGTGGGACTCGAGGATGCCTTTGTCGAGGGGGTTCGCTCAGGGGCCCGGGATGGCCTCTCGGGCGGGCTCTTCGCCGCGAGAACCCGCCAGGTGCTCGGCGGCAAGGCGCCCCGGGAAAACGGAGCCTACCTCAGCGGCCTGCTGCTCTCGGCCGAGCTGGAGCCTGCCAGGAATTGCGGCAGTGACATTTTTGTAGCCGCCGCCGGCGTGATGGGAGACATGTACCGCCGGGCCGCGGCCGAGCTTGAAATCGCGAGACTCGAGACCGTTGACGAGCGGGACCTCGAGCTCTCCGTGCCGGCGGGACACGCGCTCCTGGAGCAGAACTTCCAGGGAGAGACCTCTTGAAGAATATCGAGATCAAGAGTCCCCTTGCCGACAGAACCGACACCGAGGGACGACTGCGCTCCCTCGGGGCGAACCTCGAGTGGACTCGGAAACAGGTCGACACCTTCTTCAATTCACTCTCGGGGTGGCTGAAGCTGCGCGAGATGGACGACTGCCCGGCCGAGCTGATCTCCTACAGGCGCTCAGTAGAAGACTCCGGCCCCAGGGAGTCGAACTACGACATCCTGCGTATTGACGAAGCGAGCGAGCTCAGCTCAGTCCTCGAGAACGCTCTTGGCATCCTGGGCAGGGTTCAGAAACAAAGATCCCTCTGGATCTATCGCAATACCCGGGTCCACCTTGACCGGGTTGAAGGCCTCGGGGACTTCCTCGAGCTCGAAACCGTACTGGCCGATATCGACAGCGCCGAAGGAACGGCCGAAAGCGACGAGGTGATCAACCTGCTCGAGCTCGACAGGGAGTCGTTCATCTCCGTTCCCTACCTGGAATTGCTGCGGGGAACCTGAGGTCGTTTCAAGGCGAAGAAACATCCTGTTTTGACGGGATCACGTCAACCGCAACAGTACAATGTTACCCGGTGCGATAGCTTTCCCTGCCGCACGATCGAGCTCTGTCCCTTTTGAAGGAGATCCCATGAGACCCGGCCTGATCTGTTGCGTGATCCTGCTCCTGTGTTCCGCCGCCGAGACCTTCGCGGACGGCTTTGAGAAAACCGAATACAAGGCCGACTCAGCTCGAACTCTTCAATACGCGTTCCTCAAGCCGCAAAAGGTGGAAGACGGCAAGAAGTACCCCCTGCTTCTATCCCTGCATGGAGCTGGCGGAAGAGGCAACAAGAACTGGGAGCGTAACTGCCTCGCCAATAAAGTGCTTTCCGGGCAGGAGATGAGAGGCAAGTACCCCTGCTTTATTCTCGCCCCCACCGTCAGCAAGCAAGGCTCCTGGAAAAGCGAATCGCTGGATGATGTTCTCGAGCTGGTGGGAAAACTGCTGACGAAGCTGCCGATCGACCCGGACCGCGTCTATGTCACGGGACAATCCATGGGAGGCGGCGGCACCTATGAGGCCATGGCCCGTAAGCCGGAGCTCTTCGCCGCGGGCGTACCGGTCTGCGGCGGCAACAAGGTCTCGAACGCGAAGAAGATGGCCTCCATCGCTATCTGGGTTTTTCACGGCGAGAAAGATCGTGTCGTACCCGTAGAGCGCGGCCGCGAGATGGTCGAGGCCATCAGGAAAGCGGGAGGAAAACCGCGCTATAGCGAGCTCCCCGGGGTGCGCCACAATTCCTGGACCCCCGCCTACAAGAACCAGGAGCTGTGGAAGTGGCTCTTCGCCCAGAAAAGGACGAAGGCGAAGTCAACCTGACCGCCCCGGACAAACCTAGGGAGAGCCGAGCTCCTCCGCAGTCCATGAATCGCCTCGCTGCGCTGTTTCTGATCGTACCTTGCCCACGGAATCGACTGTAATCGCCGGGGCGCTGTTGCCCCAGGCGCCGCGGATATAGGTCAGGATCGCCGCCATGTCCTCGTCGCCATAGACGTGGCGCAGGGCGGGCATCTCAAGCTGGTAGCGCTTGCCCTTCACCTGGATCGGCCCACGCACTCCATCGAGCGCGATGCGAAGGAGACTCCCCTCTGACCCCGTGACCCACTCAGAGCCGGCCAGCGGCGAGGCGACGCCTTCCTTGCCCCCTCCATCGGATTGATGGCAGGCGCCGCAGCTCACCTCGTAGAGTGCCCGGCCCCTGCTCGCTGTCCCCCCAAGGGGCATGGAAGAGCAGCCCGTCACGGACACAACCGTGATGGCCGCCGCGAGGATGAAGACCGCCCCCGCAAGACAGAAAAAAGGCCGCCTCATTTAGAGGCCTTGCCCTCCCCCGCCTCCAGAGTGATCACCAGGTTGCGCTTGGGGGTATTCCCGACCTCCGCATAGCCGACGATCTTCCTGCTGGCGGTATCGACAACGCAGACCTTCTTCTTGCTGCGAACGGCGAGATAGGCGTACTTGCTGTCCGGCGAGAAGCACAACCAGTAGATCCTGCCGATCATCGGCAGGGCCGTGATCTCGGGATAGGCCGGGTCCGTGATGTCGTGGATGTGTACCGTCTGGTGCTCGACGTTGCACGACCAGATCTCCTTCTGGTCGGGGCGAATCGCCAGGCCATGACAGCGGCTTGGCTTGCCGGCGTATTTCTCGGGAATCTTGTGTTCGATACGGGCGACCACCTTGCGCTCTGCGATGTCGGCGACCTCGAAACCAAGCAGCCCATCGACATTCTGGAAGTAGCGCTTGTTGTCGGCCGACAGGGCGGGCGGCCTGACTGAGGCCGAAAATGGGATGTGCCCGACGACCTTGTGTCCCGCCTTGACGTCAACGATGGTTACCCGCTTCGGGTTTCCCATGGGCGAGAGATACATCCAGCGCCCATCGCGGGAGGCCTGGGTGTTGTGAGGCCGCCCACCCGTCTTGATCTTCTCCACCACCTTGCGGCTCTCCCCATCGATCACCCAATAGTGGCCATCATTGCAGGGTACGTAGACCCACTTGCCATCGGGAGTACAGGCCAGCTGGTTGGGCTTGGGGCCGATGGTCAGGCGATGCTCGACCTCGTAGGTGCGTGGATTGACCCAGACCAGCTCACCCTGGGGCCTCTTGAAGGCCTCGATAGCGATGTAGACCACGCTCGCGTCGGCGGGCGCGGCGATACCGTGCGGCTCCGGTCCGACAACGATCCTCTTGAGCACCTTGTTGGTACCGACCTCGATGACGTGCACATCATCTCCGTAGGCGTTGGTCTGCCAGAGATACTGCTTTCCTGCAGCGGACGCAGCCTGCATGGAGAAAATCAAAACGGCGAGACAAATCAGGCCCTCAACTCGGTATACCTGCACGGGCATCCTCCTTATTTCTCGGCAATTCAATCAGATGGTCGCGGCCAGTCTACTACATGGTCGCTGAAAATCGCCCGCGGTATTTCCCCCGCCTCCCGCGATGCGTAAAGAGCAGGCTCAGTCCTTCCGGTTTCGCGCATACCTGCGCCTCCAGTAGTCACGCTCAAGGGGCGCGTTCTCGTCACCACTCGGAGCCGCAGGGAGATCCAGGGCTCGTTTTCTGCGTTCCGCGAGCACCTTCTCCCGGATCCTCGATTTCTTCTGGTAGAGCTTGAGCAGAGCATCTCGCCGCTCCTGGATCCTGAATATGGAGACATCCGTTGCGCGAAACTCCGCCAGGAGAGCCTCCCTCGCGGCCGCGCCGAGCTCCTCTCCGCTGGAGATCTCGATGCTGGCGAGGCGGAGCCCCTCGACCCTGTCGTAGAGCTCCCCCTGATGCTCCCGGCAGGAACCAAGGAATACCATGGCGGGAAGCAGGAAGGACACCGCGGACCGATGGATAGCCGGGAAGCTCATCTTCGCGCGAAGGCGGCGGTCTTTTCCGTGGGGTCGGCGCCGCCGTTCAGGGCATGGTTTTCACAGGCCTCGTAGAGTTCCTTCAGCTCAGCGTAGAGCGCCACCAATTCCGGCTCAGGAGCGATTCTGCTCTCGGCGACAGGCTCAGCGAAGCCCGCGATCACCTCCTCCCAGGAGCTCGAGCCTCGATCCTCCATCTCCGCAGCATGGTACGCGCGCAGGGCGGCCCCCAGGGCGGCGGAATTGCCGACCTCGAACTGGTAGACCGCCGCGTCGAAGACCTGCGCCATGATATGAAGAATCTCCTTATTGCACGCCGCGCCGCCGGTTGCATAGATCGACTCGGGCTTGACCCCCATCCAGCGGGAGTGAATCGCCATCGTCATCATCTGGGCCTCAACGACGGCCCGGACGTTCGCCGGACCATCATCCGCGCTGAGACCATAGCGCCGGGCACCCGGCTCCTGGACATTCGGCGTGATCTCCGGCTCAAACCAGGGCAACAGGATCGCCCCGTCATTTCCCGGCGGGGTCTCCCTCAGCGCGGCGGAGAAACCATCCCAATCCAGACCCGCAGCATTGCAGATCTTCTCCCGTGCCAGGGAACCGTTCTTGAAACAGATCAGGCTCATATAGTCACCCGTGGGAGCCCCAAAGGTATGTCCTTCCATCGCCGGGTCAACCCTGGGCTCGGGGAGATAACCAAAGAGCGTGTCGCTGGTGCCGAGCGAGATCGCCAGTCGCCCTGGCTTTACGAGACCGACCCCAACCAGGCTGCAGGGGTTGTCGCCGGACCAGCAAACCACCCGGGTCGCGGGCGAGAAGCCGTAGCGCTCAACCCAGTAATTCGACAGCGATCCTATGATGGACCAGGACTCTTCAATCGGGGGCAGCTTTCCCGACAGGCCCGGAGCGGTCGCCTCCAGGGCTACCGGAGCCCAGTCCTTTTCACGCAGGTTCATCAGGTTCATCCCCGCCCCATCTCCGGGATCTATGGGAGCATCGGTACCCGCCAGCAGGGTGGCCATGAAGGAGCTCACCAGGTGGATGCGATGAGTCGCATCGTAGGCCTCGGGATCCTCCTGGTGAAATTTCCTGATCTGCGGACCCGTAAAACGCTCAAAGGCCTTCGAGCCTGTCAGGCCGGCAAGCTCGCCAGAACCGCCGACCGCGGCCGTGATGGCCTCGCACTCCGACGAAGTGCTCGAATCCATCCAGATCGGCGAGGTGGACCGGGAAAAGATACCCTCGAGCTGGCCAACCAGCTCCCTGGCCGGATCAAGAGAGCTGAGGCGCGAGCTGGCCTCCGAGTTGAAATAGACGCTCCCATGCTGCTGGCCGGAACCGGCGATCGCCTGCAGCTGATCGAGCGGGAATTGTCCTTCTCCGGCAAACACGGCAAAGAGCCGATCCAGCGCCTCCGCCCACATCACCGGGTTTGAATGCGCCACCAGGGGATCCGAATGCATGAGCACGCCATTCTGGCAACCGTAGGAAGACAGCTCCTCATCAAACCGGATGGAGCGCTGGTCCAGGACCTGTCGGTCCTCGCCATCTATCTCGATGACCACAGCCGTCAGGCTCTGGGTGCTTGAATCCAGGCCCATGTAAATCGCCATACCGCCGCCTCCACTGGTAAATTTCCTCAGGAAATTAGAATCGATGCTCGTCGAGTAGACACGCCCTCTATCGCAAGGTCGACAATTCTCGACAATCGAGGGGCGCCTCGTTCAGCTTTCGCCCCCCCCACTCAGCTCTCCTCCCAGCCATAGCGAATAAAGGCCTCCCTGTTGAGCTCCAGGAAACCCGGCGCCCAACGATACTCTCTCAGAAGCTCCCTGCGGGGCGCTCCGAGAATCACGGTCGATGCGAACATCGCCTCTACGCTTGCCAGGCCGCCTCCCGGGTCCTCAAAAAGCTTCGAGTGCCTCGGGTAGGCCGTCCTGAAGTCTCCGGGGAGAGAGCGCCTGTGAAGCTCCGGGGCGCTCTCGAAGCACAGCCTCCGGCCCAGCGGAGCCAGGCGGACCCAGGTCGCATCCAGCAGGATGAGCCGGCCTCCGCCATCGCCAAGCAGCTCGGCATCTGCCGGAACCAGCTCGGGAGAGGCGACCTCCAGGAGAATCCCGGAAGGTATCTCCACGAGCTCCTCACCCGGAGTCGGCATACCGAGACGCCGAATCTCCAGACCCTCGGTGCCGGCGAGCGGGTGAACCGTACATTTACGACGGTTCTCCTTGTAATCCTGGATCACGAGAAAATCGACCCGCGTCCCCGCGGTATCAGCCGCCAGCTTTTCTTCTTCGCCCGGAGAGGACCTTGTTTCTTCCATCTGAGTTCAGCCAGCGCGCTCAGGCCTTCGCCGCGATGAGCTTGTCCAGCTCTTCCCTGAGCCGGCCAAGGACCTCGTCATAGGTATAAGCGCCCAGGGGCTCATCCTTGCGCTTGAGATTTACGGTGCGCGGCCCGCACCAGAGCCCCAGGTCTGCATCGTCCGTCTCGCCGGGACCATTCACCCGGCAACCCATGACGGCGATGGTCAGGTCGTACTCGTTGGCATAGGCCGTCATCTCCTTGACATCCTTGGCGAGATCGATGAAGGCCATGTTCTCAACCCGTGAACAGCTTGGGCAGGCGATGATATTTAACCCCTCGCCCCAGTGCTCCGGAACTGCGCGAATCCGGCCGGCACGGATATCCTCGATGATCTTGTGACCGGCCTCGACCTCCTCCGCCTTGCGATCGTTCGGAAGCGTCAGCGATACCCTGATCGTATCCCCGATACCGACCGTGATCAGCTGGTCAAAGGCGATCCGGGTCTTGATGATTCCATCTGGCGGCAGGCCGGCCTCGGTCACCCCCAGGTGCAGGGGGACATCAGGACGCTCCTCGGCAAAGAGACGGTTTGCCCGCACAACCTTCTCAGGCTCGGAATCCTTCAGCGAAACCACGTAGCGGGTGAAGCCGATGTCATCGAGGTAGGCGCAGTGGTCAACAGCGCAGCGCACCATGGCCTCGATCCCATCATCCGGGTATCTCTCCTTATAGGCGGGATCCACGGAACCGCAATTCACCCCCACCCGCAGCGCGCAGTCATTCTCCCCGGCCACCGAGGCGATGAAGGCCACCTTGTCCCGAACCGGCTTGTTCTTCTCCACGTGGTAGAGATGGCCCGGATTGTAGCGAACCTTGTCCACGCTCGGAGCGACCTCGGTCACGAGGCGATAGTTCTCCTGCAGATCGACGACAAGATTGGCATCGGTCTCCTTCCGTATCTCCGCAAGCGCCCTGGCATCTTTCTTATTGTCACAGGCGACGCGGACGATATCCGCTCCCGCCTCCAGCATGTCCGCGATCTGGGAGAGCGTCTCCTCGATCTCCTGGGTGTGCGTCGCGGTCATCGTCTGGACGGGAATATCATGCTCCCGGCCGATCATGGCCGAGCCTACACGCACGGAGCGGGTTGGATTGCGTTGAATTTCTTTCGACATAGATGGTATCCAATCCTGGGCCGGGACCGTAAAAACAGGGTCTCAGTCGAACGGTTCCCGGCGCGACGAAAGGATCCATTGTATTCAGCCTGAGCACATCGGTCAACGAATCCACCTTGGTCACCTGTTCTGAATCCCGCTCACTACTCGATCTTACCGGCACCTTTATCTATGCTTTCCTGTCTATGATCCGTCAGAAAACCTACCTGAGGACTCTGCTGCCGCTGGCGCTCTGCCTGCTCTGCCATGCGGCGGGTCTTGCCCGGGCGCAGGAGCCCCCAGATGTGACCATCGGCTCCGTGGAATTCCCGGGCCGAACCTGGGTTCCCTACCGCAAGCTGCTCGAGGCGAGCGGGTTGAAACCCGGAGATCAATGGGATCCGGAATCCGGCAGCAGGGCGCTGGAGGGTCTGCTGAAGCTCGAGTTCATCGAAAAGGCCGAGCCGCCGACCATCGTCTCTGTACCCGGCAAGCTCCCGGCCATCAGAATCACCATCACCGAATATCCCCTCCTTGAAGCGATAGAGATCGCCGGCAGCGCGGCGCTTTCCAGGCGCTCACTGAAAGATGCCCTCCTGCGCAAGGAAGGCTCGGCCTTCAGAAGAGAAGACCTCGAGCTCGCCAGGGAAGCCCTCAGGCGAACCTACCAGGAGGATGGCTTTCTCTTCGTCCAGGTGGACGCGGTGCTGCAAACTCCCGGACCGGGCCGAGTGAGGCTCCTCCTCAACATCGAAGAGGGGCTCCGGGCAAGCATACGGGATGTGTCCATCATCGGAAACTCGGAGCTGACCCGTGATGAGATCATCGAGATCAGCGGGCTGCGGCCCGAGCGTCTCTTCGGCGCGGTGGACAGGGGCTATTTTGTCCCCCACCAGCTCGACAGCTCGCTCGACAAGCTGAGAAGCTACTATCGCTCGAGAGGAAACCTCGACGTGAAGCTCGGCCTCGATGCCATCTCCATCAACCCCGCCCTCCGAGATGTCACGATCTCGCTGGAGATCAGGGAAGGTGCCCGCTACCGGCTCCGGGAAATTCGCCTGGAGGGAAACCAGGTCTTCGGCGATGCCCTGCTCCTGCAGACCCTCTCCTTCGAGGCCGGAGCCTTCTATTCCGGCGCGAAGGTCGAAAAGCTGCGGCGAACCCTGGTGAGAATCTACCAGGAACGCTCCGACCGCATTCCGCAGGTAGGCACCCGGCTCCTCTATACCGGGGAGAATGACATAACCGTCGTCTTCCAGATCGATGAGCGGGAGCATCTCTTTGTCGACAAGGTCGAGATCCGGGGCAATACCAGGACCCTTGACCGGGTTATCCGCAGACACTCGAAACTTGTCAGCGGAGCGCCGCTCAGCCTGCTCGCCATGGATGAGACGATGGATCGCCTGCGGTCGTCGGGCCATTTCGATGATGTCTCCTTCAGCGTAGACGAATCGACATCACCAGAGCTCCGAAACGTCCAGATCAACGTCAAGGAAAAGGAGGCCGTCGGACGCTGGGATCTCGGAGGCGGCGCATCGAGCGGAGAGGGAGAGGTCGGCTACTTCAGGCTCGAGCATACGAATTTCGATCTCTTCGCCCCTCCCCGAAGCCTGACGGACTGGTCAGACGCCTTCGTAGGCGGAGGGCAGTCCATCTATGCCGAGATCATCCCCGGAAACGTCGAGAGCCAGTACATATTCGGCTTCCACGAACCCTACCTCTTCTCCAGCGACCGGACCTTCACCCTGCGCGCAGGCTCGCAAAAATTCTATCGGGGCGCCTACGAAGAGAGCAGGGTAAAGACGGAGCCCGAAGCGCGGCAATATCTCGACAGCGACCACCACCTCTCTCTCGCCCTCGCCTGGCGTCTCGATGACGTCAGCCTCGGCGGCATCAGCGCCTCGGCGCCGTCGACCATCGCAACGACCCCCGGAAGCATCCTGCTCAGCTATCCGCGGCTCTCGCTTCGTTACGCCGAGCTCGAAAACAATACCTACGGAGGACCGAAGGGACTGCTGGCTGAGCTGAAGCTCGATGCGGCAGGGGCCGCCACCGGCTCCGACATCGAGTTCTTCCGCGGGAGCGCCTCGGCCGATTACTACAAGCCTCTCTTTGATCGCTACGCCGATCTCAGGCATCTCCTCCACATTGGAATCGAGGCCGGCTGGATCGAGGCCGGCTCGGACGGGATGCCGTTCTACGAAAACTACTTCCTTGGAGGACCACACAGCTTTCGCGGCTTTGAATACCGCGAGGTCGGCCCCCACGAACAGGGAGAGCCGCTTGGAGGAGGGGCCCTGCTCAGGGGGACCATCGAGTATTCCACGCCGCTGTTTTTCCGTGAGCTCAGGGCGATCGCCTTCCTTGACTGGGGGCTGCTCGAGAGTGATCCCGGCGACTTCTCCGGCGGACGGCTCCGATCCGCGGCCGGCGGAGGCCTCCAGTTCCGATTTCCTTTCCTCGGACAGGTCGTCCCCATCAACCTCTACTGGGCCAGGCCCCTCGCGAAGCAGGACGGAGACCTGCCCGAGGCCTTCTCCTTCTCCATCGGCTACGCCTTCTGACAAGGCCCCTGGCTCCTGCGGGCTTGCAGCCGCGGCCTCCAGCGCTCCTAATGCCTTCCATGACCCGCCAGACGGCGAACATCATCATCTACCGCCAGCGTCCCGAGCTGAAGGTCTTCCTCGTTACGAGATCCAGCGAGATGAACTTCCTCGGCGGCTATCTCGCCTTTGCCGGCGGCAAGGTCGAGCCCGGCGACGAGACCATCCCGCTGGCTGAAGAGCTCGACACCGACAAGGCCGAGACGCTGGGCTGCGCCGTACGGGAGCTCTTCGAAGAGACCGGTATTCTGGCGACCTGCGGCGGAGCGCCGACGAAGGAGGAGCTCAAGAGGCTGCGCCTCGAGATGCTTGCCGACGGCGACGCAGGGGAGTTCTTCTCCAGGCTGCGGACCTCAGGCGCCAACCTCGAGCCCGACACCTTTGTGGAGGCGGTCAGGCTGGTCACGCCCCGGTTCTCCAGGCGACGCTTTTCGAGCACCTTCTTCCTGCTTGAGACCGACAAGGAACCCGAGATTCTTCCCGGGGAGCTTACCGGCGGCGGCTGGTGGACGCCGGCCGCGGCCATCGAAGCCTGGGGCCGGGGAGAGCTCCTCCTCGCTCCTCCCGTGATTGTTATCCTCCGCCAGCTGGCAGACGGCCTCGATTCCTCAACACTCGAATCAATGCGGACCAGCCCCAGTGAATTCGAGGGCTCGGGCCTCGCCATTCCCTGGGGACCCGGCATCGAGCTCCTGCCCTTCCACTGTCCGCCGCTGCCGCCAACGCTGCCTTCGAGCACCTTCCTGGTCGGCTCACGAAGGTTCATCATCATCGACCCCTCGCCAACAGGAGAGAAGGAGCAGGCGCACCTCCTGGCGGCAATCGAAAACCGGCTGGCCGGCGGCGACCAGCCCGAGGCCATCGTCCTCAGCCACCATCACGCCGACCACGTTGGCGCAGTCGACGCGGTACAGGAACGCTGGAGCCTGCCCTGCTGGGGTCACAGGAGAACCGGCGAGCTGCTGGAGAGAAGCTTCGACAGGGAGCTCGACGAGGGCGACCTCATCGAGCTGGGAGAAAGCCCGGCCGGCGAGTCCGGCTGGAACCTTCGCTGTCTCTTTACCCCGGGGCATGCAGAGGGCCATCTCGCCTTCTTCGACGAACGCCACCAGGCCCTTCTTGCCGGTGACCTGCTCTCGACCCTCGTGAGTATGTATGTCGGCTCTCCAGGCGGCCACCTCGAGAGCTACTTCAGGTCGCTGGAAAAAATCCGGCGCCTCGACATCAACCTGCTCTATCCTTCCCACGGCATGCCGACCGCCGATGCCCGAAGCCTGATCAATAAAACCATCCAACATCGCAAAAAAAGAATTGAGCAGGTCCACGACAAGCTGGCGGAAGGCCTCGGCAAAGTGAACGAGCTCTCTCGTAAAACCTACCACGATGAGGCGGACTCCAGGCTGAGACCCCTCTACGAGAGAACGACGCGGGCGGCGCTTGAATACCTTGTCGAGCAGGGCAGGGCACGGGAGCTCGGAGAGGACCGCTACGAGATCACGCCGGGGGCGCAGCCGGGTCCGCAGCTCCAGCCGCCGCCAGGGAGCTGAAGCTGAACCATGCCGCGAGCATGAGCAGCAGCACCTTGGCCAGCTCCAGGCTCGTATAGATGCCGTGCAATCCATTGAAGCGTTCCAACGCGGCCGGGGGAGGGTCTCGCGGAACGAAGTCCAGGGAGCGCCCGATCGTGGTGATCTCCGGCGCCAGCCAGAAGGTCAGCACAAGAACAAGGACGGCCGCTCCGCAGACGCCCAGGAGGGCTCCTCGAGAGCCCGCGCGCAACGCGCAAAACAAGGCGGCGGCGGCAAGCAGAAGCTGGCCTGCATTCCAGCTCGAAAAATTCTGCCTGTTCAGCTCCCCGGTAATGACCCAGGCTACGCTGGTCTTCTTTGCCGCGACGTCGCCGGGCTTGAAGCCGACCCTGGATGCCAGCTGCTCGTTTTCCACCACGGCCCTCTCGACTCCGGGAAAGGATGACCCGACCACCCAGAGCAACAGGAAGCTGGCCCCCAGCCAGGTTCCAAGAACCAGTGTCAGCGTCATCTTTCTCCTGGCTGTCAGCTGCGACTTCTCACTCAACGCCCCTGGCCCTCCACCCGGTCGTCCTCAGGAGCCGCCGCGCCGGGCGCCTCAGTAGCCGAATCCGGCAGCAGGTGTCCCATCTTGTCGCGCTTGGTGCGCATATAGGCCTCACTGTGTTCATTAGCCGGGGCGATGATCGGCTCCTGGCTGACAACCTCGAGGTTGTAGCCATAGTAGATAAAGGCATCCTGCTTCTTGGGATTGTTGGTCAGCAGGCGAACCTTCCTGAGCCCCAGGTCCTTCAGGATCTGGATCCCTACTCCGTAATCGCGCATGTCGGCCCTGTAGCCAAGCGCCAGGTTCGCCTCCACCGTATCAAGCCCCTCATCCTGCAGCGCGTAGGCCTTGAGCTTTTCCAGCAGGCCGATGCCTCTCCCCTCCTGCGGCAGGTAGACCACCGCGCCAACGCCCTCCTCGGCAATCCGGGCAAGCGCGTCTCGCAGCTGCCCGCCGCAGTCGCAGCGCAGAGAATCAAGCACCTCGCCCGTAAAACACGACGAGTGGACTCGGACCAGGGGAGCCTCCACGCTATGAAGGTCGCCCTTGAGAATGACGATCGGCTCGCTGGAATCAAAATGAACCTTGTAGCCGTAGACCGTCAGCTCGCCGAAATCCTCCGTGGGAAGATTCGTCTCGACGACCCTTTCCACCAGCGTCTCGGTACGGCGACGATAGCGAATCAGCTCTTCGATGCTGACGATAGGAGTTCCGCTCTCCCTGGCAATCTCGAAGAGACGTTCCCCCCGAGCCATCTGCCCATCCTCATCGAGAATTTCAATCAGGGCTCCAACCGGCGTCAGCCCGGCCAGCCGGACGAGATCGACAGCCGCCTCAGTATGCCCTGCGCGGTGCAGGACACCGCCCTCGTGCGCTACCAGCGGATAGATATGCCCCGGACGGGCAAGCTCCCCTGGGGTGGTCTCCTCGGCTGCGAGAGCCTGGATCGTATCACAACGCTCGGATGCCGAGACCCCGGACTTGAGAGTCGCCAGGTCCACGCTCACCGTGAAATTCGTATGGTGAAGAGCAGAGTTTGAATGGGAGGCGGGCTCCAGCTGCAGCGTCGCGGCCCTGTCCGGCGACATCGGGACACAGAGCACCCCGCGCCCATCGCGCAGCATGAAATTGACCATCTCCGGGGTTGTCTTTTCGGCGGCGCAGATAAAGTCGCCTTCGTTCTCACGGGCCTCGTCATCGACGACGATAACCATCCCGCCGCCGGCGATCGTTTCGATCGCCTGCTCTATCGCTGCAAAACTGTTCTCTGACAATAAACCTCTCCAATAGACTTCCAAACTCTCAGCATAACCCCTACCGGCAATCCTTCAAGCCGCCCGAAGCCGCTTATTGTAGCCATCGGGAAAAAAGAAACCCGGTTATTGCAGTCCCCAGAGGGCGCCGGGAACAGAAAATCGCCGTCCGCAACGCCGCAACGGGAACAACCGCCCCGCCCCTGCTGTCCGCCCGTACTCAAGGCGAAGAAAAACTTTCCGGAACAGGGTAGTATTTCTGCTGGCGGCCTCTCTTTCCCCAGCCGGTTGTTCCGCCCGACCCAGATGGTACCTGTCGATGCTGAAACGCCTGCTGACTTCTCTCGCGACCTTCGTTACCCGCCATCCCTGGCTGACCGCCGGGCTCTACATGGCCCTGGCCGTATGGGCCGTTCCGGCCGTGCTGAAGATCGAGTTCAAGACCGACCAGAACGAGCTCGTGGGAGCAGACCTGGAATACAATCGCAGGTACCTGGATTTCCTGGAAGAGTTTGGCGACCTTGAGTTCCTCTATGTCGTCGTCGAGGTCGGCGAAGACCAGCCGGCCGCCCTGGCGGCCGCCCGCGAGATCAGGGAGCGGGTGGAGCAGCTGGACGAACACGTCGAGTGGGCTCTCGATCGCATACCGGCCGAGGCGATGCGCTACGGCATCCTTCACCGGGAGGATGAAGAGCTGGAAGTCCTGGCCTCGACCCTGGCGAGAAACCGCGACCTGCTCGAAAAGCTCGGACAGACCGATCGCCTGGAGAGGCTCTTCTCCTTCTTCGCAGGACTGTTTGATCCCGAGGAGGTCGGCAGGCGCTTCGCATCCGGAGAAGACAACAACATCGGACCGGGCGCGGCGGGCGGCGCCGTCTCGCTGCTGGAGCATTCCCTCATCTCCACCCTCGCGGCCCTGGAAGGACGGGAGACCGACAGCCTGGCCTGGCGGCTCGAGGCTGAACAAGGAGGCTCGCTGCGCGAGCGCGGCTACCTGGCGACGGAAAATGAAAAATACCTGCTTGTCGAGATCCTGCCGAAGAAAGACACCGGTACCGTTGAGCTCATTCGTGAACCACTGCTTGAAATCCGCAAGATCCTCGCGGATGTGCGGCGCGCCCACCCCGAGGTCGAACTGGGCCTGACCGGGCGACCCGTCCTCCAGGCTGACGAGATGATGACCACGGACAAGGACATGAAAAGGGCCACCCTGGCGGCCATGGTTGGCGTTTTCGCGCTCTTCGTCATCTTCTTCAGGCGTCTTGGCAGACCCCTCCTCTGCATCCTGACCCTCTCCATCGCCATCCTCCTGACCTTCGCGCTGACAGCCCTGACCATCGGCTATCTCACACTGCTGTCCATCGTCTTCGCAGCCATGCTCGTTGGGCTTGGAATCGACTTCGGAATCCACTTCATAGCCCGCTACCAGGAAGAGCTCGAGCGACAAGGTGACGTTGAGGAGGCTGTTCGCAATACCATCAAGACAACCGGAAGAGCGATCGTCATCGGCGGAATCACGACCGCGGCGGCCTTCTACATGACCCTCTTCGTCGACTTCAAGGGGCTCCGGGAGCTCGGCTTCATCGCCGGCAGCGGGGTCCTGATCTGTCTCTTCAGCATGATCACCCTCCTGCCGGCGCTGATCATTCTCGTCGATAGCCGCGCGGGAAAAAAGGCCTCCGCCCGGACGATCCGCGTACCGTGGCTCGAGCTGGCCGGCAGCCGCCCCCTGCCGATCATCACCCTGGCGGGCGTCATGACGGGAGCCGGCTTCTTCTGTCTCGAGGGCATCCCCTACAATCCGAACCTGCTCGAGCTGCAGGCCCAGGATCTCGAGTCTGTCCGGTATGAACGCCTGCTGATCGAAGATTCTGATTTCTCCACCTGGTACGCCGCCTTTATCGCGGCTGACCTCGAGGAAGCCCGCCGCAAGCAGAAGAGCCTCGAGGCCCTCGACAAGGAAGTCATTGCCAGGATCGAGAGCGTCCTTGATTATCTTCCCGAGCGGCAGCTCGAAAAGCTCGAGCGGCTCGAGACCGCGCGCTCGGCCCTGGCCGGGATCGTCGCCCCCATCGCCACGGCCGAAGTCGATGCGAAGAAGCTGGGCACCTCCCTGGAGCTTCTCCAGGACAACCTCTTTGACCTGGCCGACACAGTCGCCCAGGCCAACGAAGAAGAGGCGCGCCCATTCGCCGCGCGCCTCCTTGCCGCGGCCGACCTCAGCGGAGAGCTCGCCGAGCTCCTGCAGGACGGCCCGGCTGAAAAAATTGCCCGGCTCTCGCCCTTCCAGCTGGACTGGATTGCCGAGGTGAACGGGTTGCTGAGCTCCCTCCAGGCCGCGGTCATTGAGACGACTCCCATCTCGCCGGCCAACCTGCCCGACATTCTCAGGCGCCGTCTTGTTTCCCGCGACGGCGGCGAGTTCATCGTTTACGCCTACGCCAACGGCGACCTGTGGCATGAGGAAACGATGCGGCGCTTCATCCGGGAGATGCGCCGCATCGATCCCGAGGTGACGGGCGCCCCCGTACAGGTCTACGAGTCGGCCGGCCGCATGCGTGAAGGTTTTGAAAAGGCCGCGCTCTATTCGCTCGGAGTCGTCTTCCTGTTCCTGCTGGCCGAGCTGCGCAGCCTCCGGCTGACCCTCCTGGCCATGGTTCCGCTGCTGGTTGGCCTCCTCTGGCTGCTCGAAGCCCTGCCCCTGCTGGGGCTTGATTTCAACCTGGCCAATTTCTTCGCCCTGCCCATCCTCATCGGCTGTGGAGTCGACGGCGGAGTCCACATCATCCATCGCTTCAGGGAGTCAGGTTCCGTTCTCTCGGTCGGCAAGACAACCGCCTCGGCCGTCACCCTGTCTTTCCTGACCACCATGATTGGTTTTGGCGCCATGGCTACAGCGAGCCATCGAGGCGTGGCGAGCCTCGGCCTGATGATGATCATCGGGCTGCTCTGTATTCTCGCAGCGACGGTTGTCCTGCTGCCAGCGCTGCTGAAGCTCATCGAGCGGAAGTAGCCTTTCCATCGATCCATAGAATTTGCGCCGCCAGACCGACCGTGTTTGAATGGTGCCTGGCTTTCATATTCACGGGTGCTAGACCATGCTCCAGCGACGCGGTATTCTCCTTTTTTTCCTGTTTTTTTCGCCGTTCCCTGAAAAATGCCGGGGTTCGGACACTGCCCCCAGCCTGGCCATTATCCAGCCGGGAAGACCCGGGTCTCCAAAAGCGGCTGAAGGTTTTCTCGCCCGGCTGGGTGAATACCTAGCCTCCCAGACCAAGCTTGCCAGGCCCTCTCTCAGCTACCAGAACAAGCCGGAGGAGGCCCTGGCCGCCCTGGAGAAAAAAAATCCTGATCTTGGGATTGTCAGCCTCGGTTTTTACCTCGAGCATCGCAAGCGGTTTGGATTCAAGGCCGTCCTGGAAGCGTATCCACTTAGGAAATATGTGCTTGTGGCATCCGAAGGAAAGGTGAAAACAGCCTCCGATCTCGATGGCAAGCTGGTTATGGGCGGTCCCCTCTACGAACCGAAATTCGTCCGCCGGATTCTTTTCCCAGAAACTGAAAAAACGGCCGCGAGCCTGGCTGGCTGGAAGGGCGCCTCAGCCTGGGTCCCGAAACCCACCACCCGGGTATCCTCAGCTCTCTACCAGCTCGGAAAAAACAGGATCCGGGCCGTACTTCTTTACGACAGTCAGTACGAATCGATGAAAAATCTCGGCAGACTGAAAAAAGTGGAGAAAGTCATCGAATCGTCCTATTATCCTCCTGCTGTCATAGTTGCTTTCAGAGGAGCATTCAAATCAGCAGCGACTGTAAGTGAAGAGCAGCGACTGCTGATAACCGCCTTGGAAAAGATCTCTACGGTAAAAGATGCCGGTGGAATTCTGCAGCAGATGGGCTGTAAGGAATTTCGCGGCATCCGGTCTGGGTGGTTGAGTGAAGTAGAAAAAAAGTACCATTTTGAAAGGGGAGAGAAGAGTGAAGAAAAATAGAACTGAATCCGTGGTCCTTGGTATGTTCTGCGCCGCCCTGGTTTTCCTGGTGGCGGGCTGTTCATCCTACGAAGCCATGCAGGTCTCGGGCACGGAACCGAAGGCGCAACTGAATGACGTCCTGTTGCCGGCCGCCGTTCTTGAAGAAAGAATCGGCGAGATTGACCAAAGCTACGAGGAGCCCCGAACGGTTTACAGGGTCTCCCACTCGCTCGGCACCTCGAAAGATTCCGTATCTTCCGGTAATGGCTATCAGTCGCTCTGGCGTGGCGTAAGGGCCTGTTCATGGCTTGCCTTGAACCATCAGAACCCGAAAGAAAAGAAAAAATACGCGCTCGAAGGAGTCTACCTCGGACGGGAAGCGAGGCAAAAAACCTCGCTCCAGGCAGCAGCCTATTACTACTCAGCCATCTGCATTGGAGCCCTTCTCGATACGGTGAAGGAGCCTAATACAAAACTCCTGCGGGAAATGAAGTATTGCCTGGAGGTTGCCCATGAACTGGATGGGTCCTATGACCATGGCGGTCCGGCCCGGGTGCTCGGCACCCTGATCGTCGAGGCGTCCGACTATGAATTTGTCGGATATTCCGTTGGAAGCCTGGAGGAAGGCATCACGACTCTAGAAACGGCCTGCGGCAAAGATCCCGTCTTCGGAGAAAACTGGCTCCTGCTGGCGAAGGCGCTGACCCAGGCCGAAGAATACCAGCGGGCCCTGGCGGCTATCGACAAGATCTTTACCTGTGAGATACCTTCCGACTACAGCGTCGAGCACAAGGAGTGGCTCATCCAGGCCCAGAACCTGAAGTCGGGTATCTCGATCAAGATCGACGACAGCGTCCCGGCCACCTCCTTCCAGCCGAAGTAACCCTGCCAGGACAAAACAGCCGGGCCAGGCGGTCCTCCTGAACGCGCGACACACGCGCAAAAGGGAACCGCTCCGTTCGGTGTGTCCTACTTCAGCTCACCACCGACGATTCGTACCTCATCGTAGATCTCGCGAGCTGCGGCCTGCAGCTCCGGGATGCCGGAGCATCCTTCGAACCTGCCGCGGTAGCGTCCTCGAAGACCAACCAGGAGCTTGAGATCGCCCCGGACGCGCACCAGCATGGCGAGCAGGTAAATCAGCAGCAGGCCGAACACCAGCGCCCCACCGGTCGCGACAGACAGCGCCAATGCCCAGTTGACACGAGGAACCACGTCTACTTGTACGGCAACCCACGCGCCGGCGATGATGCCGAGCACCACCCCTGCCAGGCCGCAAAGCTTCGCCTGGCGGCCAAGCGCCAACTTAATACCGGCAAGGATCCGGCGATCGAGGATGTCCAGCCCAGCCTCCAACCTTACCCTGAGCGCCTCAGGCTGATCGGTCATGGAAAGATCGACTCCCTCCCCACCCAGCAGTCGCTCCAGCTCGGGCGCGTTGAACTCCTCTCGCACACCGGGCGTACGAAGCATCCGAAGGTCCATTGGCTTGAGATTCGCTTCAGACATCTTCACCGCTCCTTTCCAGCCTCCGCAGGGTTCCTGCAACAAACGCGGCCAGACTGGCAGCCGCGCGCGCACTGCGACTCCTGAGCGCGTAAAGCCGCGGAATGGACCAGGGACGCCTTAAAAGCAGCTTGAGGACACCCATCAACCGCGGGTTTCCATCCGGGTCCGGGATGTTTTCAAGCCCCCCGGGCAACTCAAAAGCCACCTCGTCAAATACCGCCCTGGCTGCGATACAGGGGATGCCTCTTTCCCCGGCGATTTCAAGAATGACGAAAGATTCCATGTCGACCCCGTCCGCACCATAACGTGAACCCAGCCTGCGTTTTTCCTGCGCGGAGAATATGACATCCGGCACCGTCAATAATGTACCCCGATGGACGCTGGAATTCGGGACCGCAACGCCCAGGGACATCTCAAGCAGTTCCTGACCTGTAGAAAGGCTCCTCGGGTCAAATCCAGGGCTGGCCGCCTCCAGCACCCTCTCGGCCAGGATGATATCTCCTCCACGAAGCCTGCCCGTAAGTCCACCGCCAAACCCGGTTGCGAGAATGAGGTCCGGTTCCCACTCGGCCAACACCGCCTCGAGCTTCCGCCTGGCCCTGGCGGCGCCGATGCCTGTCAGACAAAGCTGAACCCGGGCGCCTTCAAGCGCTCCAGAGAGGTACCCACCCTGCACGGACAGGGACTCGGCATCGGCAAGCTGGACCTCGAGGCCTGACAACTCCTGGCGGACAGCCGCGGTCACAAGAACTCTCTTCATCACGGAGGCTCAATCCCGGCGCGCAGGCACAGGCTTAAGCTCTGCCTGGTGATCCCGCTCTCCTGCGACGGCTGAATCTCCCTCCGCCTGGGCGGCATTCCTGTACATGCCGAGAGCGAAAAGCGGGAAGTAGAGACTGTACATGTGATACTTGAGATAGAAGACCCTCGGAAAGCCCGTTCCGGTCCAGCTCTTCTCGGTCCAGTCGCCATCGGCATCCTGGTGGTCGATGAGATACCTCACCCCCCGCTGAGCCTCGGGAGAGTGCGGCTCGCCGGCAGCGATAAGCCCCATCAGGGCCCAGGCCGTCTGGGAGGCCGTGGTCTCTCCCTTGCCCACGAAGGATGCATCATCGTAAGACCGACAGCTCTCTCCCCAGCCTCCATCCTCGTTCTGGTGATTTTTCAGGAAGGAGACCGCGTGACGAACATAGTCTTCATCGGCGTTGATGCCAACCGTCATGAGGCCCTTCAGCGCCTGCCAGGTACCGTAGATGTAGTTGACGCCCCAGCGGCCGTACCAGGACCCGTTATCCTCCTGGGTATCCTTCAGGTACCGCACTCCACGCCTGACCGCTTCCTCTACCCTGGGATCATCGAAACAGCCCGGCGTGCTCCCCAACATTTCCAGTACGCGGCCGGTGATGTCGGCGCAGGCCGGGTCCAGCATGGCGTTGTGATCGGCATAGGGAATCTCGTTGAGAATCTTACGCTCAACATCCGCGTCAAAAGCCGCCCAGCCTCCATTGGAACATTGGAGGCTTAAAACCCAGTTAATTCCCCGCGAGACAGCCTGCTCAAGCCCTTCAACCTCATCTGCGTCAACACGATTCAGGGCCATCACGACAGCGGCAGTATCATCGATATCAGGGTAAAATTCGTTCCTGAACTGGAAGGGCCAGCCGCTGGCCTCGACATTTCGCACGCGCTTCTGCCAATCGCCCGGCCGCCTCACCTCTTTGGACAGAAGCCATCTGCCGGCCGCGGTCATCTCCTGGAGATCACCGCAAACCCCGGCCTCACCGAGTGCGTTGAGGGCCAGGGCCGTATCCCAGACGGGAGACAGGCAGGGCTGAAGATGGAGCTCTCCATCCTCTTCGACCTCGAGCTCTTCAAGTTTTTCGAGACCCTCCAGGACCAGCGGATGGTCGGCCTCGTAGCCGAGACAGCGAAGGGCCAGCACCGAATTAATCATCGAAGGAAAAATCGCCCCCAGGCCATCGGAGTCCTCCAGGCGGGTCACCATCCACTCCTCCGCCTTTTTGACGGCAAGACTTCGAAGCGGCTTGACCCTGGATCTCTCGAGTTTTTTAAGCACCAGGTCAATCGTCGTAAAGACCTTGCGCCAGCTGAAGATCGACTCGGTATACCGGTGAAGACGGCCGCCGTCAGCTTCGGCCCCGACCGACGACGAATCACCGTTGTCTCCATCCGCGGCGGGATCTCCATTTTCCCCGTGAAGTGACTCGTCCGCCTCGCGAGCTTCGGCAACGGAAGACGGAAGAAGTTCGTTAATCGTCAGGCCGTTGGGATTCGAAAACCCCGTCCACTTGGCATAGAGAATCGACAGCGGAATGAGAATCGCACGCGACCAGTAGGATATCTCGTAGATGTTGATGTAGAAAAATCGAGGCAGCAGGACCACCTCCGGCGGAATAGCCGGAACCCGGTCCCAGGACTGCAGGTTCAGCATCGCAAGATAGACCTTGGTGTAGCTGTTAACCCGGTCAATGCCTCCGAGCATCTGCACCGCCCGGCGAGCGTTGGCCAGCACCGCGTCATCTTCTTCGTAGCCTGCGATCTTCAGGGCGACATAGGCCTTCACGGTAGCGCTGATCTCGCCGGGACCGCCCTCGTAGATATTCCAGCTTCCATCTTCGAGCTGATGGCGCGCGACAAAGGCAGCCAGCCTGGCAATCTTGTCGTGATGCCTCGTCCTGTCAAAAAGGTACAGGAAAAAGATGTAGTCGGATTCCAGGGTCGAGTCCGCCTCCAGCTCGCCGCACCAGAAACCGCCGGCGGAGCCCTCTTCTCGCTGTAACTGACTGAAAAGACAGTCCCTTGACCGGTTGATGGCGGAGTCAAGCCCGTCCATCGCAAGCCCGTTCATGGAGGAGTTACTGTCGGCGTGGCTATCCAAGGTACCTACCCTGTTTGACCGTATAAAAAAGCGAATTCCGATACGCTCCGAGAGTCGCTGCGCGTCGCAGACCAGAATTCAGGCGGATAGCTTTTGTACCAGATCGGACCATACCTCGGCAAGCTCTTTCGACCACCGGCCAGTCCCACCCCGCAGCGGATAAATCATTTAGTTCCAAAGGCTTGCGCCGTGCGTCCAGGTGGCCCCGGGGTGGAGAACCAGGGGCGGCCGGAAACCCCGATATCGCTTTCATCCGCCCCGGACAGGGCATACCATGGGCTCTTTCCAGGTGCCGTCGCTCTCGCTGGAGAGCGACGGCGGAAAGAGGGAAGCCGGTGAAAAACCGGCGCGGCCCCCGCCACTGTAAGCGGATACCGCCCACCCGACGGCTCCAGGAGCCGTACATCCTTTCTCTGAAAGGAGCTCGCCACTGACCCTGACGGCTGGGTCGGGAAGGTTCGGGAGGGCGGCTCGATCCGTAAGCCAGGAGACCTGCCCGGAAAAATGCCCTGTCTTCGGGGATGAAGAACAGCAGGGGGAAATCAACGAAAGGCTCCCGGATCAATCCTGCCCGCCGGCTGAAATCGGGCACCCACAAGCTGAAAGAATTCTTATGAGATACTCTCTGATGGTCGTGTTGACGGGCGTGGTGTTCAACCTTATCCATCCCGGTCCTCTCAATGCGCAGGTAACCTATGAACTCGCCGATGGATTCGAATCGGAGCAGCTCTTCAGCTACGATGCGGGTACCCCCTTCGCACTGCAGCTCGGAGGACTCGCGTTCTCGCCCGAAGGCGAGCCCATTGTCAGTGAGGGCGGCGAAATCCGGATTCACCGTGAAGACGGCGCCAGGGTCATCGCCTTCTTTCAGCCGGCTGTTTTCGGCTCCTTCCTGGTCATGGGGCCTGGGGGGCTCAACGCCTGGTTCGGCGAAAGCTCGGAACAGAATATCTACAAGGTGCCTCTTGACGGAAGCGGGGCGCAGCTGGTCGACCGGATCGGCTTCAACTTTGACATGGCCTTCGCCCCGCGGGCCGTCCGCCGGGAGATAGCCGGAAGAGGTTTCATCTCCGGCCTGGGAGCTTCTCCAGGCAACTCCGTATGGCTTATAGACGATGATCCGGAGGCTGCCAACGATGAGATTGTCGCCGGCATCTCTCCATTCTCAGGCCCCATCACCTTTGACCCGGCCGGCAACCTCTACCTGGTAACCTCCGGCCTGACCGACAGCGGGACCGGGATGACATCGGAAAAACTCGTGCGCTTCAGTCCCGCGCAGCTCGCCGCGGCGGTTGGCGAAGGAGCCCTCCAGCTCACCGATGGTGAGCTCCTCTGTACGGAAATGGGCGGCTATTACGACCTCGCCTGGCTTGACGGCAAGCTCTACGCGACGAGCCTCGGCTTCCAGAGCGGCGTGGGATCTATCGACACCATCTATCCCGGGATGGGTTTTTCCAGAAGCGCCTTCGCCCGTCTGTCCATCGGAACGGAGCCGGGAGGAGGCATGATCTACCTTGCCGCGAACGGCGGCAGTGAAAGCTTTGAGCCCGGAGCCGGGCAACATGGCGGCTCCCTCCTGGCAAGCTACGGCAACTATGTCGATGCCTCGGGGGTCACTCGCTTCACCCCTGAGCTTCATTTCCTGCGCAGCGATGCCAATGGAGATGAGACCGTCAACCTGAGCGACGCTGTCTTCGTGATCGCCTATCTTTTCCTGGATGGCGAGCGCCCCCGAATCAACGAGGCCTCCGACATCAACGCCGATGGAGCCCTGGACCTCGCGGACGCCATCTACCTCCTGAACTTCCTCTACAGGGGAGGCCCCCAACCCCCGGCCCCATTCCCCGGTGTCGGGGCGGAGCCGCGCTGAACAGCCGGCGCGTCACAGAACAATCCGCTAAGGAAGTACGACCTCTGCAGAGGCGGATTCTGTTATGATCAGGATTCCCCGAAGTTCTATACAGCAAAACAAGACAGGGAGATCCCGCAGGTGGACAACTCAAAACCATTCGAACTCGAAAAGATGCAGGCTGAGCTCAAAGAGGCCGGCCTTGACGGCTGGCTCTTCTATGACTTCCGCGGCCTGGACCCCATCGCCCACAGCATACTCCGCTTCGCCCCCGGCAAGATGGGTACACGCCGGTGGTTCTTTTTCGTTCCGACGGAAGGAGAGCCCTCCAAGCTCGTCCATGCCATCGAGGCCGCCGCCCTCGACCACCTGCCAGGCTCAAAAACAGTCTACGGCACGAGGCAGTCCCTCGATGCCGCGCTCCAGGAGATCCTCTCCGGAAGCTCCAGGGTCGCCATGAATTACGCCACCGACAACCCCTACGTCTCCAGGGTCGATGCCGGAACCGTTGAAAAGGTGCGGAGCAAGGGGGTCGAGGTTGTCACCAGCGGCGAGCTCATCCAGATCTTCGAATCCGTCCTCAGCCCTGAACAGCTTGAGAGCCACCGCCGGGCAGGCGCCCACATTCGCGGCGTTGTTGACGAAGTCTTCGCTCTTGTAGGTGATACGCTGCGTGCTGGCAGGACCATCACCGAGCGCGACATCTGCGACTACGCCAATAAGAGTATTCGCGAAGGGGGCTTTGAAAACGACCACGACCCCATCGTCGGGGTCAACGAGCATGCCGCCGATCCTCACTTCGAGGTCCCGGCAGAAAATTCAGCCGAGGTCCGCCCCGGAGACCTGCTGCTTTTCGATGTCTGGGCCAAGGAGACCAAGCCAGGCTCGATCTACGCCGACATCACCTGGTGCGCCTTTATAGGAAGTGAGCCTCCCGCGGAGATGCTGAAGGTGTTCAGCGTAGTGCGGGACTCGCGCAAGGCCGCCTGCGAGCGAGCGCACGAGGCCTTCTCAAGCGGCGAGGAGGTCCGTGGCTGCGATCTCGACCGCGTCACCCGCGGAGTGATCACAGATGCGGGATATGGAGAGTATTTTGTCCACCGCACCGGTCACAGCCTCCACGAGTGCATCCACGGCAATGGCGCGCACCTCGATGATTTCGAAACCTACGACGATCGCAAGCTGATCCCCGGAACCCTGTTCACGGTCGAACCGGGCATCTACATGCCGGAGAAGCGGATCGGTATCCGCAGCGAGGTTGATGTGTACCATACCGGGCAGGGCGCCGAGGTGACCGGTCCCCCTCACCAGGAGGAGCTGGTGCGCATCGAGATCTGAGCTCAGCCGCCGACTCAGGGGTTCTTCCCTGCCGGAGCGAGCGTCTCGGCCATCTTCCTGTGCAGGGCCGCGAGGTCGGCATCGCGCTCGCCCCAGTATTCGGCCTGGGCGAGCAGATCCCTGCGACAGCGGGCACGACCCTCTCCTGCCTCCGGCGGCTCAACTCCAAGCGCCTCGAGAAGTGACCTGATCTCCGCCCGGTCGAGAGCGCCCGGGTTTCCCAGGCGCGAGGGACCCTTCGTCCCATCAAGCTCGAGAATCCTGCCAAGCCCGTCGCGGGGAGCGAAGGAGCGCTGGTACCAGCGGTTCGCCGGATGCAGAGGATCGTCGTCATATACCGTCGGCGCCGGCCAGCCGGCATTCTTGAGAGGGGCCCGGTCCCGCGGCAGCCTGGGAGGCAGCTCCCGGCAGCTGCCGATGCCGACCACAACCACCAGAAAGAGGGCGCAGAGCGTACAAAGCCGGACGTATTTCTTCCTGGTTGAAGGCATCAGAAACCTCCGGGAAGCCCTGAGAAGACGGACACCGCGCGCCACAAGACGAGGCCCGCGGCAAGCAGGTACACCAGAATCGGCAGCGCCTTGACGACTGTTTCCAGCCGGGCGAGAGCGGCCTCACGCAGCTCGGCTCCGGATTTGACCAGGGCCTGGTCAATCGTCCCGGAAACATCGCCTGAGGCCAACCGCGAGCGCAGCTCCAGGGGAATCCCCGTGATGCGACTGAGCCCCTCGGAGGCGGTGGCTCCGTCCGCGATCCCGGCGGCCATCTCCTTGAATTGCAGCGAGAGCCGATGCGATCCGGCGGCTTCGCTGACAAGCGGCAGGCCATCGGCATAGCCCAGCCCGGCCTGCAGCAGGCGGCCGAGCAATTGCAGGGAACCGGCGAGGGCGTACTCCTGAGCGAGTCTGCCGAAGAATGGAACAACAAGCACGATGCGTTCGAAAAGCAGACGCTGGCTCGAGCCACGCGGGAAAAACCGGTGACGGAAAAACACCAGCAACAGGAGAGCCCCAAGCGGACCGAAGAAACAGGCCTGGATCAACAGGTACTCGCGGGTGCGCCCTTGAAAGACCAGGTAGAGAAACGGCAGCAGAAAAGCGAGACAGCAGATCAGCAGGGGATATGCGAGCCTTACCTGCAGGCGGCGGCGGACATCGGCCAGGATGCTCTCCTCCGCGATGATATCGGCAAGGGTCTCATCGAGGCGGCCGGAACTCTCGCCTGCATCGATAAGGGCGGTATGGGCCGGAGGTGTAGATGCCGGAAGGTCACCAAGGGCCTGGGCCAGCGTGGCGCCCGCCTCGATCTGAGAGCGCAGAGCTGCTGCAAGAGCAGCAAGGGCGCCCCCCCCATCCCTCTCCAATCCCTCCAGGGAATCTCTCAACGGGATGCCCGCCTTGAGCCGCGTCTCGATCCCCTTGAGGAGCTCGTAGTAGGCGGAACTCAAGGGACCCGGTTACCGTTCACCAAACCAGTTGAATTCCGGCTGGGTCTCGATATCGCAGTCACCCAGCACCCTGGACTGGCAGGAGAGCCGCACCTTGTCCTCGTTGCCGATCTTGAACCAGCTGACGGCGATGCGAATCTTTTCAAGGAAGGTCTTGGGGGCGAGATTCTCCATGCCCTTGGTGACGTGAACCCGGCACTCGCCGCATTGGCCGAACCCGCGACAGTTCAGGACGCTCTTGATGCCCGGGTAGAGCTGAATCTCGTTGGCGATGGCCACATTGCGCAGCTTCTCGCCCTCTTCGCATTCGACGGTCTTCTTTTCCCGGGTAAAGGTGATCTTAGGCATATCGCTCAATCCACTACTGTCAAAAAGTTGCTGCTTCCTGTGCAGCACGGCTGAATTTTAGGTGATCCCGCCAGACGATGCAATCAGGCCTCTGAAGCTTCATTCCCGGCATCATCGGCCCCGGGTGCATCCCCAGGGGAATAACCGGGCTCGAGCTCTCCACGTTTCAGCATCCCGGTATATTCGTCCAGATCTCGTCCCACCTTCCCACTCAGGAGAAGCACTCCGAGAATGTTGGGAAAAGCCATTCCGAGGATCATCAGGTCGCTGAAATCAAGAATGTTGGTAGCTGTCATAATCGAGCCAAGGAAGGTAAAGGCCAGGAAGAGGAGGCGATAGACCATCGAAGAGCCATCTCCGAACAGCCAGACCCAGCAACGCTCGCCGTAATACGACCAGGAAATCATGGTGGAGAAGGCGAAGAGAAATACCGCGACCGCGAGTATCATCGGAAACCATTTAATACCTTTCTCAGGGTCGCCCATCGCCGCGGCAGTCAGCGCGCCGCCCTGGTTGGTATCGATGAGCAACTGGTTTGCCGGGTTCAATTCCGTGTCGTAGGCGCCGGTGATGATAATCACCAGGGCCGTCATGGTACAGACGACGACCGTATCGATGAACGGCTCGAGCAAGGCGACGACCCCCTCCTCCACCGGGTGCTTAACCTTGGCTGCCGAGTGGGCGATGGCCGCGGAGCCGATGCCGGCTTCATTCGAGAAGACAGCGCGTTTGAGCCCGATCACCAGAACACCCAGGAAACCACCATAGGCGGCATCGGGGGTAAAGGCGCTCTTGACAATCAGGACCAGCGCGTCAGGGACTGCGGAGAAGTTCATACCGAGAATCACCAGGCAGGCAAGGATATAGATCCCGCACATCAGTGGAACAATCTTCTCGGCAACCCTGGAAATACTCCTGATTCCACCGATGATGACCACCCCGCCCAGCAAGGTCATGATCAATCCATAGACCCAGGGATATTCTACAAGCAGGGGTACCACGGTCTTGATCATTCCAAGCGACTGCACAACCTGGAAGGTGTTACCCCCGCCAAGTGATCCGCCAATGCAGAGGAGGCAAAAGAAAACCGCCAGGACGGTCCCAAGGGGTTTAAGCCCGATCTCTTTGAGTCCGTCGGAAAGGTAATACATTGCCCCGCCCATGATCTTTCCATCACTTCGAATCCGGCGGTATTTCTGACCGAGCGTACACTCGGTAAATTTGGCAGTCATTCCGAGCAGGCCGACCATGATGATCCAGAATGTGGCCCCAGGGCCACCGGTGCCAACAGCGATGGCAACGCCGGCGATATTGCCAAGACCGACTGTCGCCGAGAGCGCAGTACTCAGCGCCTGGAAATGGCTGACCTCTCCCTCGCTGTCGGGATCGTCATACTTGCCTCGAACCAGATCGATGGCGTGGCGAAAGAGGCGAAAATTGACAAACTTCATCCGCAGGGTGAAAAAAATGGCCCCGAACAAAAGCCAGACCACCACGATCGGCATATTTATATAAGGAACCTTCCAGAACAGGACGCTTGCCAGCGGACTAACCACCCAGTTCCCGAAGAATTGATCGATCTGAGCCTCCAGGCCCGGCGACCGCACAGCTGTCCATTGTCCGGATCTCCCGGCCACCAGGATCTCCCAGGTCCCGGAGAGCTGGCCCGCTTCATTCAGCTCACCCTTCAACTCGACAGAATTTCCCGGTTCTCCCTCAGCCAGAGGATAATCGAAATAGACCTGTAACGACCCTCCCTGCACCAGAACATCGGTGA